>JBMDXA010000111.1:0-1392 GCA_048594725.1 Candidatus Kapaibacteriota bacterium | reverse complement strand
GCGGAGCGGCAGCGCCCCATCCGCCAATACGTCTACGACCGATCCCGCACACGGATCGTGTTCGAACGGCAGGGGGACATCTACCTCCGTGAGCTGGGAACGGGCCATGAAACGCAGTTAACCAATACGGTGGCCAGGGAGGCCAACCCCCGTTTCGGCCACCAAGGGGAACACATTTTCTTCCAGCAGGGCGAGAACCTGTTTTCGCTGTCCCTGGACGGGCACGAGTGGGTCCAATTGAGCGATTTCAGCAGGGAAAGCCCCGCGGCCGGGGGCGGCCGGGGCACACCGTTGTCCGGACAGGACCAATGGCTGCGGGATGACCAATTGGAGCTTTTCGACGTATTGAGGGTGAGGAAGCGGCAAGACTCCCTGCGCAATGCGCAGCGGCGTCCCGGCCAGCCCGGCTCGGGCCCGAAGAAAATCGATGTCGGCGGCAATGCGCTGTCCATGCAGCAAGTGAGCCCCGATGGGCGTTACCTCACGTACCGGCTCACCAAGCGTGCCGATGGGGGCAGGAATACGGTGGTCCCCGATTACGTGACCGGATCGGGTTATACGGAGGACATTCCCTCGCGGACCAAGGTGGGCAACGCGCCGCCCACTTCCAAAACATACATCTACGACCGGCAGCGCGATACCGTTTATGAAGTAAATACGGAAACCATACCCGGCATCAGGGACCTGCCCGATTTCTGGGGTGACTACCCGGAGAAAAGGGCGGCGTTGCTGGAAAAGGATGAGGCCCGGCAGGTAACGGTGGGCCAGGTGAACTGGAACGGGGCGGGCACGGCGGCGGTCGTTGCGGTAACGGCGGCGGATAACAAAGACCGTTGGATCATGCGGCTGGATGCCGAAGGGGGGACGCTGCACCCGATAGACCGGCAGCGCGATGAGGCCTGGATAGGCGGCCCCGGCATCGGTGGGGCATGGGGTGGCGGCGGTATCGGCTGGGTGAACGACGGGACCGTCTATTTCCAAAGCGAGGCCTCGGGGTATTCCCACCTGTATACCGCCAATATCCGGAACGGGGACAGCAAGCAGCTCACGGCCGGGAACTGGGAGGTGAGCAACCTGCAATTATCGGCCGATGGGAAGCATTTCTATTTCACCGGCAATATCGAACACCCCGGCATCACCCATTTCTACCGGATACCGGCCGATGGCGGTCCCCCGGTGCAATTGACCGGTATGGATGGCGGCAATGAAACCACGCTTTCACCGGATGGGAAATGGCTGGCGATACGCCACTCTTACTCCAATAGGCCCTGGGAACTGTACCTGCAGGAAAACAGGCCGGGGGCCCGGGCCACCAAGGTGACCGAATCGGTGTCAGAAGCATTCAAGGCCTATCCATGGCGTGAACCCGAGGTGGTCTCGTTCAATAACCGG
>JBMDXA010000110.1:0-1657 GCA_048594725.1 Candidatus Kapaibacteriota bacterium | reverse complement strand
CCGCCATGTGGAGCCGGTGGCCGAGGATCGGATGAGGGTGGCCTACGGGGCGACGGGCGGGGGAGGGGATTTTCGATTGACGATTTGGGATGTTCGTTTGGGGGAGGGGGAGGGATTTTCGATTGACGATTTTGGATTTTCGATTGGGGGAGAAGATGGGCGTGGGGCCGGGGTCTGAAGTTGGTAAGGAACGGGGCCGGGAAAGTTGCCGCCGTGCCAGCCACGGACTACTGACAGCGGGCGCAGCCCGCGCACGGACTACTGACTATCTCCCGGCATAATGATTGCTCGGCAGATTGGCTGGCCGGCGGCGGGATGTAATCGACCGCGGAGCCGGCAGACAGGAATGTTCCAGGCACATCCAAATCTTGTGATCTCCATGAAGAAGCCAATTGTCGATAAAGATCTGACCGGAATGCTCCGGCACTGCGATAACGAGGATCTCGAACCGCTGGTATCCATCATTCTGGCAGCGCCGTCACAGACGCTGACGCTCAAGGAGGGATACAAGACCCGTCCGGGGGACCATAAGTCGTACGTGGATGAGATCATCTATGAGATCACCTCCTTCGGTGGCAACACCCTCGCCAACCTCGTTCGCGGGCAGGGAGTCCCCTATGCCGATATGGTGCGGGATGTGGCACAGCACCTCAGCATAAAACCATCGATGTCCGATACGGTGCCGGTACTGGAGGAGAAGATCATCATCCGTATCCTTCAACTGGCCTACGATAAGCTGAGCGATGAGGATAAGCTGGCCCTGCAGGACCTCCTGGAAATGGGGAGCGATGGCAACGAGGTTTTCGAGGGAGTTCCGGAGGAGGAGATCGGCAAACGGATCGCCACGGCCGGCACCTCGCTGCTGGGCGACCGCATCCAGCATGCGATACGGATTGCGGCCCGCTCCGCCCGGTTCCGCCAGACCATCACCAGCACTATCAAGGCCGGACTGGCGAAGATAGGCTCCATCGGCCTGGGAGGGCCGGTAAGCTGGACCGTTGCCGCAGGGCAGACCATCTACGAGATGTTCGGTCCCAACTATACCGTGGCGATCGGGCTGGTGGCGCAGATCGGACTGCTCCGGCAGAAGTACGCACAGATGGAGCGGGATACCGCCTCGTATGAGGCCGAAGAGAATCTCGTCTGAGAATACGGGCATCCGTACCGAAGCATATGAATCGCCTGATGAGCGCGGGAATCCCTGGGGAATCCCGCGCTTCTCGTTTTCAGGCATAGGGAGCCCCGCTGATGCCGATGTTCCCGCCGTCCCCTCCCCGCCCCAGCGGTGATGGATGCCGATTCCCGGAACATGTCCGTTTTCCGCACAGACATCTCTACAAAGAACGGTCGAAATTTGAATGGAATCAGCGTTTTCCTCCTTTGGCATGGTCTTACTAGAGAGCATTTCCAGAACACGAAAACTAAACACGAAATATCTCTCAGGACCTTTCTCATGAAGACCTTTTTCTCGCTCGCAGCCTCCCTCGTCGCTCTGGTCATCGCCGGCAATGCCGCTTTCGCCCAGTCGGCCGCCCCCACCTCCTCGGCAACGATCACCACCCCGATCACCGCCTCGGCAACCGCCCCGCTCGCCTTCGGTACCATCACCAAGGGCGCTACCGCTACCGTCGCCGCCGACAACGCCTCGGCCGCCGCC
>JBMDXA010000011.1:0-2792 GCA_048594725.1 Candidatus Kapaibacteriota bacterium | reverse complement strand
TCGCCGGGGCTGTATTCGGTCTGGTCGAGAATCAGCGTGGAGTCCACCGCATCGGCATCGGAGATCGTGTCCGGATCGTTCACCGTCTGACCGAACCGATACCGGTCACCGGCGTAGATATACACCAGGATCGAATCGAATCGCTCCGCCACTACCGGCGGACGGGCCGTCAGAACCGCCGGCTCTCCGGTGGCGGCAAACGCGTAGCCGTTGTTGCGAAGCACATCCACCACCTGATCCACCTGAGCCACATACTTGTCCTTGGTGTAACGCTCGCCATTTCTCAGATACAGCGGCTCCACCGCCTCCTCGCGGATAGGAGCCGGGACCTCGTCAAGACCGAGGTAGGTAACCTCCTTGACCGGGAATCCCGGCCCCTCCTCGATGATGAAGCGGACGATGGAGGTATTGCGCAGGGTATCCAGGCGGATGCGGAAGCCCACGCGCGCATCGTGGTAGCCGTAGTCATCGTACAGATCGGCGATACGGATGGTATCGGCCAGCAGGGTGCTCATCTTCAGGTAACGCAGATCACCGCCGAGGCTATCGTTAGTCCTGCGCACCTGCATGCGCACGCTATCAGGGGCAAGAGGGTTGCGTTCCATCAGCACTCCGAACGCCCCAAAGAACTTCATGATTGCCAGCGGGCGCGTGGGGCGCGTAGCGATCCGGGCCAGGATCTGCCCATCGGAGAGCGATGCATTCCCCTCGAACTCCACATCCACCAGCAGCGGCCGACCCGAGGCGGGGACAACCGGAGCCGGACCGCCATCCCACCGCTCCGGCACCTGCGCACGCACCCGCTGGAATGCGGCAAGCACCAGCACGGCCATCAGCACACCACGAACCGTTAGCAACACGGAAGCGGAACGATCGCCAGGAAGTATCATAAAGGATAGGGAGGATCTTCGTCATGAACGGAGCGAAGGCAAGCAGCGCACATATAGATCAGAGACACACGGAAGCCAAACAATAACATCCGCCCCGTACCCCCACCCCTATCCTTCATTTCATCCCCGCATCGTTCTTTCGCCACTGCTGCACATCACCGCGCTATATCATCCATTGTATCATCCCTCCCCTCACTCACCCCTCACTCCTCACTCACCTTTCCCACACTCCTGCCCGACCTCCATTCACCCACACTCGCCCCTATTATTGGCGCAGATTTCAGGATCAACGTATGATATGATCCATCCACCCTCACCCCCGCCCCATCACGATTCGCGCAGATTCGCGGTTAGAAGGCGTGACCGATCCCTACATGCAGCACCGCCGTAGAAAAGACCTTACGGTTGGTGATCCACCGCTGGCTACCGGAGAGATCCTGATTGACCGGATCGTAGATAGGGAAACCGAGGCCCAGGCGGAACGGGCCCACCGGGGTTTCGTAGCCGATGCTGAAACCGGTGGCAAGGCCGATATTCTCGATAAAGCTTCCGAAGGTGAAGTTCTTCACATCCTCGCGATCCCGGAAATACGCGTTACCGGCATCGGCGAAGAAGACCACCACCACCTGGTTGAGCTGGCGGGCCAGGGTGGAGGTACCGAGCGACTGGAACGGTTTGCCACGGATCTCCGCATTCAGCTCCAGCAGGGCCAGCCCGCCCAGCAGGCGCCGGTTTTCCGCCACGATATTGTTGATGATCGGCTCGGCACATTCGCGATCGGAGATCTGGCCGATCTCCGGCGGACGGGTGGCGAGCATATCGCGCGAATACCAGCCACGGTTGCTGTTGGAGCCGCCGGAGGAGAACCGGCTCGACACGGGAGTCAGCGGGAACCCTCCCAGCTCCTGGATATAGCCCACATGGGTGCGATAGGCGTAAGTCCAGTCGTTCGACCAGGTGGGACCATAATGCCGGAAGCTCCCTTCAAGTTTTATAAAGCTGCCGGAGAGCGCGCCGGTGAACCCACCCTCCAGACGGCCTTCGAAGAGATCGCCTCTGGTGGGGGTGAAGAAGTTGTTGCGGCTATCGGCAATCGCCGTCAGGGTGGCGGTATAGGTCCGCTTCAGGTTGTCGAACTCATCGCGCGCGCTTGGCTCGCTTATCCGGTCCAGCAGCGAAACATCATCCCCCTGCAACACCTGCACCCGGTAGAGGTTGTCGATCAGCGAGGTGCGCACCGCCTCGGCCACCTGCGCCGGATTGCATCCGGACTCGGCAAGCCGCGCCGAATCCTGCAAGACGCGCCGCTCGGCGATCTTGTCGATATAGGGGCCGATGCCGGAATATTGGTTGTACTGGAAGCCGAGACGGAACGACAGCAGATCCAGATAGGTCTGTGTGGGGAAGCGGTAGGTAAGCTCTCCGGCCGCGGTGATCCGGCGACCGCGCAGCGTCACATCGCTGATGGCATCGCGCAACCGGTCCAGCACGCTGAAGTCGTAGCCGCCGCTCACCACCCAGCTCAGACGCTTGCCTCCGATCAGAGGGAATCCGATGGCCGATGGCACCGTGAACGACGCGGCAGCGCCCCCCTGGAACTCCTTCAGAAAATCGCTGATGGAGGTAAGATTGCGGGTGGGAGTGAGCAGTCGCCCGGAGACCGAGAGCTGCTCGGCGCGGCCCAGCACGTTCAGCCGCGTATAGGAGGCGCTGATACCGAGGTTGGTAACATACTCGCGGATACGCTGCTCGAAACTGATTTCCGGCGCTATCCTGAGATCGTTCTGCTCGCGCAGCCGCGTGCTGATCCGCATGCCCAGAACGCTGTCGCTGCTGAAGGACCCCGCCGTATCGATCGTCACCAGGTTGAACGTCCCTAACGCGTACAGATTCGCCACCGTC
>JBMDXA010000109.1:0-55232 GCA_048594725.1 Candidatus Kapaibacteriota bacterium | reverse complement strand
TAGAAAAACACCGGGGATCGGTCACGCCAGGCAGCTCCAACGGGGATCTGCTGAAGCTGCCACTGCCATCATTTTTCATCAACCATGCACACTCGGCTCCCGGGCACTCCCGGGATGCACCGATTACAATCACATCAAGATCGCCGTCGCTATCCTGATCCAGCAGGCAATGGAACTTCGATCCGGCAAGAATGCCGATCGTTCCGGTTATATCCTGGAATGCACCATTGCGGCTGTTCTTAAGCAGATATCCCCCGGCCAGAAGGTCCGCATAACCATCATTGTCGATATCTCCCCATGATATCAGATGATTGCTGACAGATCCGACCGGGATGCCCTTCTCGGCACCGAGTTCCTGGAAAAGAGCCCCATTGGACTGCTTTTCCGGATTAATCGAGACTTCGACCAGATAGCCGAATTTCCCCCAACGCCACAATCCCGACCGGGTTTTTATCAACTGGTCCGAGTAGCTATCCCGCTCCCCGACACAGCGTGGTGGCCGCGATCTGCTGTCCGAGAGCAGCCTTGTGCCCTCGGAGAGGCGATCGATCCCGATGAAAAGCTGTTCGCTTTCTATCAAGGCAGGTTGAGGCAATCGCGCAATGATGGTTTCCACGCCAACGCGTGATTTACGGACGATAATGGGCTGGATCAGATCATCGCCATAAAACGGAGCCCCGGCGCCGCCTTCGCTTCCAAAAAGCCGTACTCGTGCCTCGCCACCGGCCGGTCCATCAAGAGTGATCCTGATATCCGTAACGGAAGTATTCCCCGGCAGACTGAATCGGGCAGCCTGGATATCTATATCACGGTCATCGTAATAGATCGGGCGTGATCGATTATCGAACGTACGGAGTCGCTCGGTGTTTTGTGCAGACAAAACACCGCCCCCCATAAGAAGCAGCGCTAGTACAATAGCACACTTCATGGTTATCTATAAGAATAACAGTGGAGGAAATTCTCACCCTGCCGGAGAGAGAGTAGTGGTCCGAATTCCCGATTTATTGGGCGCAATAATAAACAATGTGCGAGGCGATGTCAACTGATTTGTTTAGATCTATTTATCATAATGAATGCTTGTTTTCCGGGAGAGTGTGGCTTGATAGATCGAACTCTTGAGGTGAGCCTGGAGGTGCTTCAAGGCTACAGCAGGACACTTACACGATCATGGGGCACGATTGACTACGAGCTCTTCAGTGCGACCCTATTGTACAATCGCAATCGTAGACATGATAAGGGCAGGACGTACAGGATAGGTGTTCCGGTTTCCATCTGGTGATAGTTCTCACCTCTCATCAACTGCATCGATAAAACAATCAGCAGAATACGGAAATTCCATTTAATTGCGTGAAAATCCCCGGGAATACCCATTCCGATGGTGATAGTGCAAAATATCAGCATTTATGCACCGTACAGAATCAGCAATGCATCCTCATAATCTTTTTACAGAGCAGCACAAACTCTTCTCTCACATCAGCAAGGTAGGCTTGCAGCTCATCGTCCAGCTGCTGCAGATATGCTGCATCGTAGCGTTCGCGGACCGCCCCGACCGGAAATCGCTCCGTATCGGACTCAATGGCACGTATCGGAAGAAAAAACTCGTCATCGGGCTGGCCGGTGAGATATCGCAGCGCACACATTTCCCGTACGGCTTCGACGATAGCGATCCTCCCGTCGAGTACCGATCGTGCGATCTCCGCAAGCTGCTTCCAGGCTTTCAGGGTATCCGGGTTATTTCTATTCATATTCATTATCGCTGAACCGATGCGCGCTCATCACAGGCAGGTATCAGGTTTACCGGCTCTCTCCAGACGGCCAGGGGCGGGACTGGATGCTGGGATCGATCAATTCCCAGTACCACGAATAGACCGTAAGGATTTCACCGATCGCTCTGATTTCGGCAATCTGCTCCGGCGAGCAGCGGGCATTGCGTTCACAGAGCTGGGTGCAAAAGTTCTTCCCCCCCCGGCAGTAACCATCTCCTCCATGTTCGTTATATCATCGGCGGTAAGCTGCGCACGAAATTGTGCCGGCAGCACCAGCAGGCGCTGCTCGACTTCATCCAATCTATCGGGCCTGTTGGTGTTCCTTATGCACATAGACTCTCCATGATCCTGGGATTCCGGTTCAACCTCCGGAAAGGCTGCGGATGAATTCCTCCGGGCGATCGGGGATTATTTCCACCTGTTGCCTGTTCCCCTGCTTATCCTCATACCTCACCAGCACGGATTTCCGGCCCATCCGTGGCGATCGCAGCATTTCCACCGCGATGATGCTCCCAAGCGGTATCTCCAGATCGAGGAAGGAGTGATACTCCAGATAGCGCAGCAACGATACCGGCATGATCCGGAGCGTATCGGATGTGACATAGACATTCAGCGCCTGACTGTACCAGCCGGGTCTCAATTCCCAGAAATCTCGCCATTCCCGGCCGGTTCTCCACCGGCCGGAAACATTGCGTTCAGCGAACAGAAGGGGACCGAGCCTCTCAAGCTCGTCCCTGGTTCGCCACGGCCGTCCTGCGGAGATTCGAAAGAGAATATTCAGCACGATGCTCAGCGCCAGAATCAGGAGTATCCCGATATACAAGGGAAAACCGGTCATCGTTGAAAAGGTACAGGGATATAAAGGCACCGGCGTGCCGCTCTCACTTCCAGCCTGGGGCCATGCAGAAGAATCTACAGGAACGTCCGGGATTCGCCAATCCTTACAGCCTCATCCCAGGGGAACGCTTTTTACCCCCTCCGGATTCGATTGGCAAAGACTTTTTCCCTCTCACGATCGTACATTAGGGGTACCCAAGTTCACGCTAAGGCATCTAAACGTCTCATGAAGCTCTACAATCCCGTTCTCATCCCGGTTCTGCTGGCAGCCATGTTCATATTCGGCTGCGACGCCAGCGAAGACCCCAACCTGCTGAACCCTCCTTTGCCGGACAGCACGAGCATCCGTGTGATCAATCTGCTGCCGGAGGGGACGGTGGATGTGGGAATCCCGGGGGTTCCGATCGCAACGGCGGTGGGGCCGGGCCAGGTCTCGCCGTTCAGCAATCTGCTGGTGCAGCAGCAGACGGTGGTGGTGGTACGGCGCTCGCTGCCGAGCGTGCGGTTCGATACATCCTATAACCAGACTCTGGCGCAGGGCACGCAGATGACCTATGTGGTGCTGGGAGCGCGGGATACCACGCTGATCCGGAGCTTCGGCACCGGCCAGCAGGAGCGCGCGGATCTGCTTGCCAACGGGGAGGCCCGGCTCGGCTTCGTCAATGGCGTGAGCGATACGGCGAGCTATTTCATCAAATCCGGCTGCATGAGCGGGCCCATCCTGTTCAACAACACCCCGTTCGGCGACGCCACTCCCAGAACGATCACCACCAAGGCGCGCGAGCTATCGCTCTACCTGTTCAGCAGCGCCGACTCCATGCCGGTGACCTCCGCACGGCTTCAGATGCCGGCCGGCACGGTGAGCCATGTGATAGCAGCGAATATTGGAGGACGGGTGCGGCTGTTCCTGCTTCAGGAGACTACCGCCGGCGTACTGCTGCCGGAGGCTCCGCTGGAGACCCGCACCACGGCCAATGTGGCGCTGCTGAATGCCCTTTCCGATGGCTCCGCCCTCTCGGCCCGTATCGACGGCGCGGCCGGCGACTTCGCCGCCAATGTGCCGGCGCTCACCATCTCCCCCTCCACCGAAATCGAGGCATGCCACAGGCTGAGCGGCGACCAGCTTCTGGTGCAGCAACAGGGGGGCGCCGAGTACAGAACGCCGATAAGCCTGGCGGTGGGAAGCAACAGCCTGATGGTGGTCTACCCGTCGGATACGGCCGGGCAGGTCCGCACGCTCATCCTGGGACGCGATCGTCCGTCGCCGGCCGGAGGGGACGTGTATATCAGAGGGGTGAACGTATCGGCGCATACCGGAGGCACATCGATCTCCATCGGAGCCGGGGCGCCCCCCACCATCAACGCCGATTACCGTCCGTTCGGAACGCTGCTGACGGGGAGATCCACCGATTATGTGAAGATCCCTTCCGGCGCCTATCCGTTCATCCTGAGCAGCGCGCAGACCGGCAAGTTCCTGGATGGGGGCGTGGAAACTCTGGAGCCCGGATATTACACCCTCTTCGCCATCGATGACGCCGGCGTCCCTTCGCTCCGCATCCTGAAGGATGACGAGCCGAACGCATCGCTGCAGACGCTGGAATCGAACGGGGTGCGGGTGACCTTCTTCAACGTGATGTCCGATGCCAACGCCACCTTCACGGCCGGTCCGCTGACGCTGGCGCCGCTTCCGTACAGCTACGTCTATACCACGCTGATCCCGTACGATGTCAAGACAATAGGGTCGAACGCGGGAACGGTGCCGGTGGATCTGGTGGCCGGCAGCTATACGATCGGCACCACCGGCACGCAGAGCGCGCCGCGCATCATGGCGTTCCGCGCCCCCTTCGATACGCTCCCGCCGAAGCTGGCGGCCATCCGGTTCCTGAACGCGGTGCCGGACGCACAGGAGCTTCCGCTCAGAATCGCCGAGAGCAATTCCGCACCGCTGGCGATGCTGCCGTTCGGCACGCCCAGCGAGACCTTCATGTTCGATGCACGGAAGTACTCCTTCTTTATCACGAAGGGGACCGGAACAACACAGTCCGATACCACCTCGCTTGCCCGTGCCGACGGCGTGGAGCTGCTGAGCGGGCGCCATTATCTGATGGTGATCGCACCGAAGCGCTTTACCAGCACCTCCAAAACCACGTATGAGATCTTCTTCATACAGGAATAGACGGCATAGCAGTTGATGAACGATACCGGCCATGCTTTCGCGGCGTGAAGCATGGCCGGCGACTCGTATCTCCCGATACGCCGGCGTCCGTTGTATACCGCCCAACCTTCCATACTACATTCCATACTGTTCGCATCACGATGAATTCTCGTACCCACGGGATGTTCTGGGTATCGCTCCAGATCATCCTGCTGATTGCCTGGGTTGTGCTCCTGCTTGCCGGCGAGCGCTATATACCTGATGATACCCCCCGCGCCGTGATGGATGCCGGCGGGCTGGCCCTGATGCTGGCCGGACTGCTGCTGGCTGCGCTCGGCGCGTTCGGTCTTCAAGGGAATCTCACCCCCCTGCCCGCCCCGAAACCGGATGCGGAACTCGTCTCGAAGGGGATCTTCGGCAGAGTACGGCATCCCATCTACGGCGGTATCATCCTGATGGTGATCGGCGCCACCCTCTTCTTCCCAACCCTCCTCGGCGCCCTGTTCGTGCCGGTGGTGATAGCGTTCTTCTATATGAAGTCGGTCCACGAGGAGCGGCAACTGGCAGAACGGTTCCCCGCCTACCAGGACTATACCGGCTCTACCAGGCGTTTCTTTCCCGGCCTCTGGTAACCGCTAATCTTCGCGGATCTTGGTTGACGGGGGTGGGGCAGCGTTGAGGCTTCCCTGCGGACGGGATGAAATCTTCGCCAATGGTTTCTGGCGAATGAAGGTGAACATGATCGGGGCGGGATGGGAGAGGGATTGAGAGAGATGGCAGAGAGATCGGGAGATATGGGAGAGAGAGATTGGGAGATATGGGAGAGGGATCGGTAACATCGATACGGTTGCCGGGTAGATTCCAGGGTTCGCATTCCCAGGTAATCTTCCAGCTGGCACCATTATGAGACTCCTCCCCGCTTCCGGTATCCGGTTTGTCCCTGCGGCCGTCATCGTTGCTCTGGTTCTGCTGAGCGGCTGCACCGATATCAGGAAAATGCTGATTGAACGGAAGCGGGAGCGTTTCTGGGAACAGTATCGGAGACTCGATGAGTGCCAGCAGGTGAACGAGGTTCAGAGGTACCTCAGCAACGGCCGAGGGCGCGATCCCATTCTGGATATCTCCTGGCCCACCAACGATATGATGCTCTCCATGCTGATGTCGCTGAGCCAGCGAACCGGCATCTCGCGCAATATCATGATCTCCTGCTGGTCCGGATTTTACTATGGGCCCGACCGGATATGGCTGGAGCTTATCGAGCCATGGCAGGGGGCGCTGGGATGTAACGGACCTCCCGCCGATAGAGCCGGATTGCTGCGATGGTGCGATCCGCTGCTCGCCGATGCATACGATTCGCTCGCCCGTTTCTCGTCCGTCCGGCTCGGCGGAATCCCGCGATTCCGGGATACTCCACTGGGCCTGGATGATGCGTATACTATCATTACGAGTGTTCCGGGGATTCCCCGGCCGGATTACTGGAGCTTCTGTGCAGGCGAAAGCCGGAACTGCATGGGGCTTCTCCCTGATGATACCACCTCATCGCATCAGGCGAGCTTCCATAAGCTGGATGATAGTCTCATCGTGATGAGGCTTATCCTCGTTCCGGATGCCGGGAGCACGAACGGCCATCCCGCCGCCGCGCCCGATTCGCTGGGATTTCTGCTGCGGCTGCAACCCGATGGAACGAGAAGATTTATCGTGGTCCCCTATCCCCCTCTCCCGCTGCCGGAGGAGAACCAGCCCGATGGAGAAATTCTTCTACCTGCCGGTGCATCCTCCGGGGACCAGACCCGGCCTCGTAAGTGAGAAGGGCCTGCCCGTGCAACCGCGCCCGGCTCCCAACCATTCACTACGGCCCTCCAACCCGCGTTGCGAGGTACGGGGATCGAGGCCAGATGGAACAATCGACTTGCGGCCACACAAGAATGAGCCGCTCCGCTGGAGCTTCCGCAGAAGAGAGTGCTGAACCTCCCACTACAGATAGGTGCCCCCTGCGGGGGCCATATCCTGCGGAAGCGTACCGGCTCAGGGCTCCTGGCAGGCGACCTCTATACTCAGTCCGAACTCTGTTGTGCGTCTGCCGTTGCGATGTATGCCGGCCCCCGGAGGATGGACCTATAGGTCCATCCCGTCCGTAGGGATACCGGTCTTTTTTCGGTCTTCCTGATGAAGCTCCGTAGGAGCGTCCCGGCATGAAACTGCTCTCGCTGATGGCAACGTGAAGTATCGTCCGGCTCCCTTACGGCACCACCGCTATCTTCCGGGGCTCCGACTCGAATTCGCGGCCATCGGGAGTGGAGCCGACCACCGTGTAGAGGTAGATGCCGGTGGAGACCTGTACACCACGGTCATCATCGCCGCGCCACTCCGCTCCTCCGTGTCCCTCGCGCGCTTCCAGCGTCCGGATATGCCGCCCGGCCTGGGTGAAGATTCTGATCTCCGCCACCCGCGTCAGACCGGCAAAGGTAACCGCTCCGTCGCGGGAGATGGAGAAGGGATGCGGATAGACGAACACCTCCTGCAGATCGCCGGCATCGACGGTGAAACCGACCACGCTTCCGGCACCATCGTTCACCAGACGGCCATTGGCAGCCCGCACCCCATCGATCGTCACCGTGTAGATCTTCCCGTACGGCCCTATCGGTGCGCTTCCGGCCAGCGTCAGGATCACCCTGCGGGAGTCGGCCGGATCGACCCGCGCGGCCACGATGGTTCCGTCGGGACCGAAACGATAGTTCGAGGGATCGGCGGCCGTGGCCGCATCCACCGGGAAATTGAATTCCACGCTCACCTCCGTCGCCGAAAGGGCCGCCCCGCGCGTGGCGATGAATCGCTCCCCATCCGGCTCCTCCTGCGGCATGGCCGCCACCACACTGCGGTTGGTATCGGCGGGACTATCATAGAAATCACGATAAAGACGGGTGGGACGAACGATCACCCTTCTGCCCGGCGCCTGGTCGCGCAGCCGCACCAGAAAACTGAACCGGTCGGCCGTCGTCACCGACGACACCTCCAGCGGCGCCCCACCTTCCTCGGGGATGATATCGAAGATTCCCGGCTCGTACAGCTCATCCTTGATCCTGAAATCCATCACCACCCGCAGGGTACGCGCATCGGCCGGGAGGGCCTGCAGCACCTGCGACGGAGGATGCATGAAGAGCACCACCGCGTTGCTCAGCAGGCTGTCCTGCGGAGAGAGCGATGTATCGCGGGCGGTGACGATGTAGTAGTAGAGCCGGTCGCGCAGCAGGCGTCCTCCCGGCGCGCGAAAGCCGGTATCGACGATGCTGAGCGCGGTTGTCGTGACCACCGAATCGAACTGCAGGCGGCTCTGCCCCGGAACGCTCAGGGCGCGATAGAGCGTGTAGTAATCAGCGCCGGGAACGGCATTCCATTGCAGGTAGGAGGTGGAATCGTTCAGCGTCCATCCCTTGAAGCCGGAGGGGGCGGGGGGTCCGGGGAAGGTGGGATTGATCTGATAGAATTTGATCTTCTCGCCATCTCCTATACCGATCTCCCCGATCCCATCGCCGTTGAAATCGGTGATGAGCGGTTTATTGGAAATCGAGCCTTCGGCAAACCAGAACGGCTTCAGCGTGCCGGCATCGCGATCCCAGGTGAGCACATAGAGGCTCGGGAAGAACGAGAGCGCCAGCTCCCGGCCGGGATTGCGATCGAGATCGCCGGTGGAGATGCCGCTGAAAAAAAGAAACGGAAGCGTGGGGCGCACATAGGCAACGCGATCCTGCCAGAGTAGCCTTGCCTTGCCCTCGGCATCGAAGCTGAAGACCTTCACGGTCCAGAACGGCGGATCATACTCGTGGCTGAAATCCCCAACCGTCCGGGAGTGATACGCAACGATCGCCTCGGCACGGCCATCGCCATCAAGATCGCCGGCCGCCACGTATTCGCTCCCCCCCTCCCCATCATTTTCATCCTTCCAGACCTCGCGGTAGGAACCATCGCCCTCCCGCTCGTAGATCATGAAATCGCCATCATCATCGCCGAAGAGGATCTCCGAGCGTCCATCGCCATCGAAATCGGCGACGGCCGAGAGCGGCGGGCCGAACTTGTTGCGGGAATCCCCTCGCGCCGGGGAGGTAGTGTTCGGCAGCTCGGCGATCCGTTCCAGGGTGTTGCCCCGGCGGCGGGATACATAGAAGTAGCCGGGCTCCTGGTTGTTGTTATCGGTTCTGGCTATCACCTCGCTGCGCCCGTCGCCATCAAGATCGGCAAGGGCGCTTCCCCAGAAGTTCTGCGCGACGGTATCGGCATAGACCACATTGCCCAGCATGGCGCCCCCGGGCGTGCGCTGCTGGTAGATCACACCGGCGCCGCGCGCCTGCACCAGCAGTTCCCGGAGCCCGTCGCCATCGGTATCGCCGAAACCGCGCGGAATCCACTGCTCGCCGATCGAATCGCGCGGCATGAACCGGCGTCCGGCACTATCGAACGAATAGATCATCAGCTTGTCGTACGATCCATCCCGGAAGCGGTTCAGAGCAACCGAGAGCTCCCCGCCGAAGAGCCGCTCGGTCTGGTCGAGCAGATAACCGTGGGGCAGATCATACTTCTGCTCCCCCAGCATGGTAGAGGAGAACGCCTCGCCCCGCCGTACGATCGTAAGAGGGCTCTGGGGTGATCCCACCAGCGTGGTATCGCCGGATGGAGTACGGAACTCGAGAAACGCCTCGTACGGCAGATCGCGCTCCATCTCCGAGGAGGTGAGCAGCAGATAATGCTCTCGTGCAAAGCCGGTACGCTCGGGCTCCAGCGAAATTTTTCTATAGGGTTCGTCCGGATTGCCGGCGCGGCGAAGCCAGAACACCAGCATGCTCCGCTGGTCGGTGCGGGCGATAACGCCGTAGGCCCGCTCCTGAAAGCGCCAGACGTTGCCGGTATCGAGCCGCTCCACCACGGGCTTTCCCTGATCGTAGAAGAGGCGCACACGCCGCTCGGTCTCGCGCCCGTCGGTCTGCCGCAGCATCAGCCGGAGCGTGAGCACGCCCCCCGGCAGATCCAGATCGCTCCCGGTGATATCCCCGAGCCGGTCGTTCAATTTCCCGTTCCCCTGCGGCCCGGTCAGCGGACGCCAGGAATCGGGGATCTCCCCCTGGCCGATGAAGAGCTGCCAGACATCGAGCAGGGGCGAGAGCGCCGAGCCCCGCACCGCGATCGTGGAATCGGCGCCGAAGCCCCCATCCCCCTGCGGCGTGCGGATTGCCACCGAGGCCGGACCGGGAGCCGCCAGCGCACGGCGCACATTCAGGCGGCCGGCGCCGTAATTGATATCCCATCCCCGCGTCCCGCGATCGTCGGAACTGAGTTCCAGCGTGGCGCGCACCTCGTCCGGGGACCAGTTGCGATGGGTTGAAAGGATCAGCGCCGCCGCCGCCGCCACATAGGGGGAAGAGAACGAGGTGCCGCTCACCTTCTTGTAGCCGCCGTTCAGATCGGTAGTCTGGATATCCACGCCGGGGGCGGTCATCGAAAGCTGCGATCCATAGGTGGAGAAGAAGGCGAGAAGATCATCACGGCTGGTGGCCCCCACGGAAATCACTTCCGGGTAGCTGGAGGGATAATGGGGATCGCTCCCCCCCTCGTTGCCGCTGGATGCCACGATCGTCACCCCGCGCTGGTAGGCATAGGCTATCGCATCGCGCATCAGCGGGGAATCGTAATAATCGCCGAAGCTGAGGTTGAGCACCGCCACGCCTCGATCGGCCGCATATACTATCGCCGCGGCGATATCATCATCCTCGGCATTGCCGCTGGCATCGAACGCGCGGAGCGTTACCAGCCGCACGCCGGGGGCAAGCCCTGCCACGCCGAACCGGTTGTGCTGCGCGGCGATCACGCCGGCCACGTTGGTGCCGTGGGCCTGTTCATCGGCCGGGACCGCATCGCGCCCGCTCCAGTCCCCCACGTTCTGCACGGTCTGATCCACGAAGTCGTAGCCGATCACATCATCGGCGTAGCCGTTGCCATCCTGGTCGATCCCATCCAGATCCCCCGTCACCCCGTCGATGGTTTCGCTTGCCGGCCAGGGATCGAACCGCCCGTTGCGGTTGATATCCTCCGGCCCGTTGATCGCCAGCGCGCCGGCCAGATCCGGATGAGCGAACTCTATCCCGGTATCGATCACCCCCACCAGCACCGAGTTCTCCCCCATCGTGGTCTGCCAGGCCGCTTCCGCCTCGATCTTTTGTAGCGCCCACTGTTCGCCGTAGAGCGAGTCGGACGGGACGGCATCGATATGGTAGCGATGGTTTGCAAAGGCGGCCTCTACCGCCCCGGAGCCCTGGAGCGCGGCCAGCAGCTCCGGCTGCCGCATCGCATCTCCCTCCACGATCAGATAGCGGTCCAGGCGTCCGGCGGCCAGCGTGGAGCGCCCTTTCGGGGCCTCCGTAAACAGGGGACGCACTCTCCCCCGCAGCCCGCTCCCCCCGGAGACCGTGGCGACTGCCTCCTGCACCGCTTTCGGCGAGGCACCGGGACGCAGGCGGACAATCACCGACGATGGAAGGCGCTGGGCGCCGGCTTCGGCGGCCGCAG
This sequence comes from Candidatus Kapaibacteriota bacterium, assembly GCA_048594725.1. Classification (GTDB taxonomy): domain Bacteria; phylum Bacteroidota; class Ignavibacteria; order OLB7; family OLB7; genus JAFDZV01. The sequence goes on along the minus strand of JBMDXA010000109.1, from coordinate 43,919 downwards.
CCAGCAGGGCGATGACCATCACCGCATATCGGAGAGCGCAACGACGCTTGCTCGTAGAAATCCTGGAGGGCATGTATGACGTATCGATTGAGATCGGGCCGAGATTCTTGCAGAAGACAAGACTACGACGCGAGAGACGGCCAAGCAAGAGAAAACAGGTAGAAACAGCCGGCAGGACGGGCGAATGATCGGGAGGAACGAGGAAAGGAAATGGCGGAATTGAGGGATGGAAACGTTGCAGGAGCAGGGGTGAACCGAAGAATGAAAGGCGGCCGCGCATCCCATACGCACTCATAATGCGATGATCTCCCTTCGGGATGCGCTGCCACCATACCGCTTGGCGTGTTGTTGCGGATGCTCGGATTATCGGAGAATCGATCCGGGAAGCAGACAGGGATGAATAATTCGCCCCTCCCTTCAGCGATCCTTCAGATAGCCTCGTTCGATGGCCGTGGCTAGATCGAACCGGTCCTGCGTGAGAACACCATACAGGGCGGAACCGCTGAGCCCTGCTGCCAGCGCGCTATCGGCAAAGGATAGATCCTCCGGAAGAACATAGGTGGCATAGGGGGAGATAACCGCTCTGGCCTCCTTCTCCCTGCCGAGATAGTTGCCATAACGATCCAGCGTCCCCGGCTTGTATCCGAGATGGGCTTCGAGGTACTTCCGGATCTCCACCCGCCCGGCTTTCACATAATTATCCGGAAGCTGGTCGAACGGCCCATCGTTCCAGTTGTTATGCGCCACATTCAATCGCTGGACGCCGATGAGTATTTTACGATTATTGATGGAGTCGAGATAAAAAGCGAATTCCGTACGGTCTCCTATCTCCACCCGGCTGGAAAACCGCGAAAAATCCTCTGGCACGAACCCGTCTTCATTCAATATCCAGTAGAGTTTATTGATCGCCTTGTTGAATATCAGGAAGAAGCGCAGGCCGGACTCATCGAAGCTGGGGCCCACGTAGATCTCGTCCCCCGTCAGCCGTGCCTTTACCGGCGCGGCCGTATCTCCGGCGTACAGGTTGAAGATCACTCTGCGCCCGCGATAGGTAACCGCATACCGGAAATCGCCGAGCCTGTCCACAAAAAGGCTGTCCCTGGCTCCGAATTCCCGTGACCACGCCGGAGGATCATGTCCTATTGCCCGCGAGCGGTCCTCACGCTTTTCCACGAAGCCGCAACTGACCACCCCGCTGTCCCGGTCCAGAACGTCGAGATGGATATCTCCGCTGAGCGTTTTCCCCAGCATTGTGAGCTTGAAGTAGTAGTAATTCTCCGATGGATAGACGGTCACCTCATCATCCAGATGCTGGAAAACATAATTGAAGACGACCGCTGTTCTGGTGGTGTTCTCGTTGGTATACAGTCCGTTGATATAGGAATTATTGGTAATCAGGCCATGGTTCAGCCCCGCCCCCCCACCAGTACCACGGATGAAATAATATCCGGCGGCGGATGCGGCCAGCAGGAGCGCTACAACGACCAGCAACCCCACCCTGCCCGATCGGCCGGAGGGATACCGCCGAGCCGCGGGTGCATCGGGCACTGCCGCCACGGAGTGCTCATGGCGGCGCGCAGGCGTGTCCGCCTCCACCCGATTCACCCTGGTGTAGCCGGCGCTCATTTGGCATGCACTCCGGCATAATAATCCTTCGGGAGCTCATAGATCTGCCTGGTGATATCGGCATAGAACTCCGGTTCCGGCTTGTTCAGCGCCTTGAGACTATCCACGGCCGCCAATTCCTTCTGATCGAAATAGACACGGTACGGGGCAACCGGAACCCTGGCATCGTCCCGGCCGTTGAACCAGCCGTATTTATCGATGCGCTCGCTGGTATACCCATAATGCATATCCAGATATTTCTTCACCTCGATCCTGCCGGTCTTCACGAAATTATCGGGCATCTGATCGAACGGCCCATCGTTCCAGTTGTTATGCAGCACGTTCAGTCCCTGCACTCCCACCATGATCTTCCGGTTATGCACCGAATCGACGTAGAATGCGAACTCGGTACGATCGCCGATGACAACATTTTCCGAGAATGGAGTGAATTCCTCCGGCACGAACCCATCCTCGTTCAGCACCCAGTAGAGCTTCTTGACGGTTTTATTGAATATCAGGAAGAAGCGCAGGCCGGACTCATCGAAGCTCGGCCCCACGAACACCTCGTCGGAACGGAGCTTTGCCTTCTGCGGAGGTTCCAGGCCCTTATCGAAGAAATTGAATGCGACGGTTTTTCCCTCGAACGTAAGCTCGTAGCGGAAATCATTGGCTCGTTTGATAACCAGCCCGTCCTTCGTCGTAAACTCGTGATATCCCCCTTTCATCCTGTAGAGCTTCTGGCGGCTGCGATCTTCCGGCTTCACCGAATATCCCATCCCGATGCTTCCATTATCGATTCTCTTCACCGAAAAATTCAATGACCCGGCTATGGTCTTGCCCGAGCCGGTGAACCTGAAATAATAATAGTTCTCCGAGGGATACACCGTCACTTCGTCTTCGAGATTGGAGAAGATGTGGCGGAATATCGCCTGGCTGTTATTCAGGTCCAGATCGGTGTACAGGCCGTTGATATAGGAGTTGTTGGTAACCAGGCCGGATATGGAAGGATGCGGGGTATGGCCCGATGCGGAATAGACCGCATAGGCGCCGGCCGACAAGAGTATCAGCACCGACAAGGTGACTACGGCGATCATGGCGGAACGTCTCATGGTTCCTCTCCTGTGGATATGGTGTGAACACGATGACCGGCCGTTCGATAGAACGGATTTTCGTACCGGCGGCATGGGAGCGGGATATTCCCGGAACGCACCCGGCAGAAAAAAAGCAGCGGAAGTTTTCCATCGCAGGATATGCGGCCGCCTTCCAGCGGAAAGCGACAGTGCATCCGGAGAATCTCCCGTACGATTCCCCGGATGCTGTCTGACACTATCGGGCCGGAGTGACCGCCGTATCGGGCGGGCGGGCGCCCCGGTGTTCACCGGCAATACCTGCCTGCGGGCGGTAGCCGGTTACTCCAGGGTATCGTCGCTCGGAATATCCGAGGTTGCCGGAACCGCATACAGCGATGCGTTCGGGCCGTCGGAAATATGCGAGGTTCCCCTCGGCTTGTAGAGCGATCCATCCAGCTGGTTGTCAGGGATATGAACCCACATCGAATCTACGCCCGGGCTGGGGTTGTAGTAATTGGTGGCCTCGATTCCCTGGCTGATGTGCCAGCGGTCGCGCATCGTCGTGGCTGTGGGACCGCGCACATCATGGAACTGGTCGGTTGGCGGCGGTCCGTTGGGATCGGGCGAGTAATAACTGGCCCAGGGACCGCTGGTAACATGGCCCCAGGTAACGCCGTTATCATCGACATAATTGCTCGTAGTGGTCTGGTGCGTCATATCAACATTCTTCGAGTGCTGAGGCACCTTCTGGTGGAAACTGCGTCTCACCGCCTGCTGCTGCTGCTGCTGTAGCAATTCCCGGATAGGAGTCGTCTTGTCGCTGATCTGTACCGGCGTGTAGAACGCCCGTACGCTGTTGCCAGCGTATTTCATCGCGCCGGGATTGGTAAGCAGATTGTCCGATGCCCGCGCCTGGTCGTCGCAGCCGACCATCGTGACCATTGCGCCGAGGAGGCACAGGGCCGCGAGCAGCATCTGAGGAACATACCGTTTCATAATGCTCCTTACGCTTGAGTGTAAGTGGAATCGGAAATAGCTCAATCGATTGAAACTACTGGTAGCTATAAGAGCGCTCGAAATACGATATATCACCGTATGACATTTCCGAGGTGAACGGCGGCAGGAATATGCGCCGGGGAAACGCGATGGCGGTCTCTGGTATCGTTCCAGGGGAGAATACAGCGGCACCTGGCTGGAATGCCGGTTCCCGTTGGCTCTCCTCTTCTGCTGGAAAGAGAAATGGGGAACTCGGAACTGGACAGCACGGAGAAGGGGCGTATGAAATAATTTTCCGCCGCATCGTTGCAAGCGCGGCAATGGCATCACGCCACCAATGCACCGGAATAAGTCCGGATGGGTATTCAGCACCAGGCCCGGAAATAATAGATGAGAGATGGCCTGTAACGGCGAAGGCGCAACGAGAACGATATTCTCTGCGCCTTCGCCATATTCCGATACCATGTACTGCCGCCCGCCGGAATTTCCGTGGTGGAATTTCGCGCCGGATTTCCGTGCCGGATTTCAGGCGATCAGGCGCCGTACGCGGATCTCCTCATCCTGCCACAACTCGCGCAGGCCCAGGCGCCCCCGCTGAATCCGCTTATACGCGGCGGCCTCCGTGCACCCCATATGCCGCGCTATTTCCAGAGCGGTATATCCCTCGGAATGAAGCCGCACGGCCTCGGCCAGTTCCTCCGGCAGATCATCGAGCAGGGCATGGCAGGTCATCCGGTCGGTAAGCGTTTCCCGCCCGGCCACGAATCCGCGGCGCGGGGCCTCCTCACCGGAGGATTTCGGGTGCTCGGCATCATCCTCCAGCAGAACGAAACGCCCTTCGTAGCGGACGATATGAGCAAGCTCGCGGGTTGCGGCGGTAAGTATCCAGGCATAGGTGGTGCGAGCATTTACTTCGGAGCGGAGATTCCCCTGCTCGTAGAATTTGCAGGCTGCCTCCTGAACGGCATCGCGTATAAAATCCTCTCCGGCGGCACGATATCGCGAGCAGAGAGTGCGGCGAACCACCAGACAGATTATCTCCAGTGTCGCCCGATCCATTGGTGTGATTCTACATCCTTCGCAGTCGGCGGTGTACCTACTATGCAGCATAACACATCATCTTCCCTTGATGGCATGAGAGGGCCGGGCCATGATGCCGCATGAGCGATCATGGCTGGTAATGCAGCAACATGAGTGCGGGCGAGCCGGGGGTGAAGACTCGTACGCGGTTATACATTGAAGCGGGCACAATATATTTTTACTAATTCCGGGTCCATAGTACATCTTTGTGTACCCCCAGTACCCGATTTCCGGTAGCGATGCGGTGCAGTGTAGTGGTTTTATATCACCAACCGTGAGCGGCACGGACAGGAACAGATGGCGCGGTTCCGGAAAATCCCGGAAAATGCGCCCCGTTGCGATATTCGATGTTCTTCGCCTGCCGGGAATCCCCTCCCCATCCGTTGCATGGAACAGGTCCGGCACACGGACCGCTGAAATTCATGATGATGCTATCATATCATCATATGCGTATCCGAGGGAGTAGCAGGTCCATGGCGCCATCGTTTCGGCCGGGGCCTGCGGGCGATTTCAAAAAAAAAATCCAACCGGACGCAACAGCTGAAATATTCCGGCGGTGCGCGCGCAGCGCAAGAGCCCGTATATCGCGAAGGCGCACGGGACAGTATCGTCCGTGCGCCTTCGCGGTAGCGGATATGGCATCTGCCCGGCCGGAATGTCCGTACCCGGCCTGCGGGTTTTCTCTATACTTCCAGATGATAGCCATCGGCCGCGACGCTCCAGCTCACCCCGTCGAATCGGGCCGGGAAGGGATCGTGCTCCGGAGGAACATGGGTGAATATCACCCTGGCAATTCCCCTCTCCCGCGCCATCGAAAGCACGGTTGACGGCGTAGCATGAGCCGACTCGCACACCAGCAGTTCCGCCCCGTTCATCTCCCCGGCAAGATCACCCTCCGCCCCGATATCCTGGCTCAGAACGATTTTCCGGGAGCCCTGTATCAGGCGGTAGCCGAACGCCGTTTCGAATACTCCATGCTTCGCGGAAAATTCCCTGACGCCATCCAGATGCGATGTGGGAAATGTCTCCAGACGCCATCCATCCTTTAGATCGAACGGCATCAGCGTCCGAAACCGGAGATCGAATTTCAGGCGTTCGCGGAACATATAGGAGATCGTGAGCATCCGCTCGAAGAATTCGGCGGTGTCTGGCGGGACGTGGATGGATACGGGGGTCTGGCGCTCGCCGGTGATCCAGGCCATAATCAGATTCGTCAGCCCCCCCCAGTGATCGGCGTGCATATGGCTGATAGCCACGTCGGTGATGCGGTTGGGGTCCAGGCCATCGCGGAGCATCGCGCGCGAGCATCCCTCGCCGGCATCCAGAAGAAGCACGGAGCCGTCGGAGAACTTCGCCGAGAGGGCGCTTGCAAGCCGGTCGCCCCCCGGTTCCCCGGCGCCGGTTCCATGAAATGTGAGGAGCATGGTAGTAGAGGCTGGTGGTTGGAACGTGGTTTTCAGTGCTTCAGTACTTCCAAATAAGTTCTCTCTGACATTCTGCTACTGTGCTGTCGCGGAGTATGACTGCGCGACCGTGGCTGCTACCACATCGCACGGAGTCAAACTCCGCGCGAACAGTACCGGGACTCTCAGGAAACGCAGGCCCGGATGCTTCGAAAGAAGGGGTAGGGGAAATACGCGGGCTACGCCCGTGGCTGGGGCAGCCTGCAGCGGAAAGTCCGCCGCCTGCGACGGCGGGAGTTAGGAGAGAGGAGAAATCCCGAATTCCCTTTCAGTTCTTTTCTCCTCTCTCCCAATCGAAACTCTACAATCGCGAATCGAACATCACTGCACCTTCACGATGAATGCCTGGCAGTCGCAGGCACCGGCGATTGCCGGCTTCTTCTTGCTGGCCTCGTCGATGCTGTCGTACGGGCCCACCACCAGGGCATACTTCTTGGCTCCCTTTACGGTCTTCGGCAGCGCCACCGAGCGGATATTCTTTTTTTTCAGCTCGCCGGAAAGCACTTCGGCCTGATCGCGCGTGGGAAATATCCCTACCTGAATCGCGTATCCCTTCATCCCGCTTGACTTGTAGGTTTCCGAGGGAGAGCCATCCTTCTCGGCGGAAGCGGTCGTGCTCTTTGCGGACACGTCCTTTTTTTCATCCGATTTTTTCGCATCGGATTTTTTATCGGCAGTTTTTTTTATCTCGGTCTTCTTTTCATCCGCCCTGGGCTCATCGGCCTTCTTCGTCTCCTTGGCCGCCTCCCTGGTTTTCGGAATATCCTTGGTCCTGGCCGTTTCCTTCGGCGGGGTATCCTTCGGCTTTCCAGGCTCCTTGAGTTTCGGGGTCTCCTTCAATCCGGCAGGGTCCTTGCTCTTCGGAATTTCAGCCAGGTCCTCATCGGGGGAGCGCCAGCTTCTGACCGCCTCCAGCAGATCCTCGGCATCCCCCACCAGCGGCGAGCGGGGATAATTCATCCGGAGCACCTCGGCCCAGAGATTGGCACCCACCGAATCGCGCTTATCGGCATAGCGGGCCACGAGCTGGTATGCGGCCTGATCGGCCCAGATGCCTCCCGGCTGCAGGGCTATCACTTCCTTGTAGAGCGCCAGAGCGCGGTCATCCGGGGTCATCTGCGCGCGGGTGTAGAGCACGGCCGGGACGAACCGGGCGCTCTTTTTCAGCGGCTCCAGCAGCGCATAGGCCGAATCCTTCTGTCCCGACTCGAACAACCGGAGGATGTTCTTGGCCTGCTCCTCGTGCGACTGTGCATAGGTAGCGGTGCAGGTAAGGAAGATGCCGGTATAAAGCGCCCCGACTACCGAAAGGAAGAAGAGATTTGAACGCATGATATATCAATAATCCGAGTTTGGATTTGCGATTTCAGATGTTCGATCGTGGGAGAAACGCCCGGGGTCTGAAGTCGCAGAGAGAAGAGCTGAAGGAACGCCTGGGAGAATCTCTCCTCTCTCCCCTGTTCGGGGCGGAGCTCCACTCCGCCCGCAAGGGCCTTTGCTGAGGTCGCGGAGTACAACTCCGCGACAACGTATCTCTGAGAATAGATCCGCAAGTACTTCACTATCCAGTACCTCCGGCAACTACCAACTCCGTGATAACGGAAATCCGGGGACTATAGTTTGCGAGTTTTGCGCCGTTGCATCAGCCCAGGCCGGCAAGCTCCAGCGGGACGAACGTAGCCTGCCCATTCTCTCCCACGGGGGAGCCGAAAAGAGTGGCGGTGGTGGCCTTGTGGATCTTCACCTTGATATAGTCACCCACCTGCTGGTCGCCTCTGGGGAAGATCACCACCTTGTTGGTATCGGTGCGCCCCTTCCACTCATCAGCATCCTTCTTGCTGGGGCCATCCACCAGGATCTCCTCCACGTGGCCTACGTGGCGCTGGTTGTTCCGCTCGGAGATGGCGCGCTGCAGATCGATGATCTCGGCCAGGCGCCGCCCTTTCACATCCTCCGGCACATCATCCCCCATGGCCCAGGCCCTGGTGTTTTCGCGCGGGGAATATTTGAAGGTATAGGCGCCATCATATCCCACACGCTGGAGCACATCCAGCGTCCGCCTGTGGTCATCCTCGGTCTCGGTAGGAAATCCGGCGATGATATCGGTGGAAAGGGAGACCTCGGGGATCAGCTCCTTGATGCGGGCGATCCGCTCCATGTAATGCTCCAGCGTGTAGGTACGGTTCATCAGCTCCAGCACGCGGTTGGAGCCGGACTGCACCGGCAGGTGGATGTAGTTGCAGATGTTCGCCCGCGAGGCCATCGTCTCGATCAGCTTGTCGGACATATCCTGCGGATGCGAGGTGGTGTAGCGGATACGCATGTTCGGATCGACATCGGCGGCGGCGGCCAGAAGATCGGCGAAATCGAGCCCATCCCAGCGGTAGCTGTTCACATTCTGCCCCAGCAGCGTCACCTCGCGGAAATTATGGCGGGCAAGCTCCTCCACCTCCTTGACGATGGAGACCAGCGACCGGCTCCGCTCGCGGCCCCGGGTGAACGGCACCACGCAGAAGGTGCAGAACTTGTCGCAGCCGCGCATCACCGAAAGCCAGGCGGAGACCCCCTCGGTTCGCAGCGGCGTGATGTCATCGTAGGTCTCCACCCTGGAGAGCTTGACGGCCAGCCCCTTGGAGCCATGAATCGCCTCGCTCACCAGTTCCGGCAGGGCGCGGTACTGGTCCGGCCCCACCACCACGTCCACCACGGTACCATCCTTCAGCAGATCCTTGCGCAGGCGCTCTGCCATGCAGCCGAGGACCCCCACCACCAGATTGGGATTGCGGCGCTTGTAGTAGATGATATTGGTAAGGCGGCCATGAATGCGCTGCTCGGCATTGTCCCGGATGGAGCAGGTGTTCAGGAACACCACATCGGCCGCGCCGATATCATCGGTGGGCTGATAGCCGTCCTGGTTCATCACCGACAGGACGATCTCCGAATCGGCGGTATTCATCTGGCAGCCATAGGTCTCGATATACACCTTCTTGGGAGTGGCGGCAAGGGTCCCCCCCTCCAGCACCGGAAGCATGGTGAGATCTGCATTCATAGTTCTTAGGGCTTGGAGCTTAATTCGTAGTTCGTAGAAAAGAAGACCGGATCTCAGTAGGCGGCACGGGGGCAGGCCGGTAGCCAGTGCGCGGGCCGCGTCCGCACTGCTCCCCCAATCGAAAATCCAGAATCGCGAATCGAAAATCTCATCACTCATCCACTCCATCCACCGCATCACCCTCCTCCTCCTCGCCGATCTCCTCGATCCGGTCGCGCGGGGGGAGTGATTTCATCAGCATGACGATGAAGGCCGTGTTGCGCTCCAGATCCTGGAGTGTGCCGTTGTTCTTGATGACGAAATCGGCCTGTTCCACTTTCTGCTGGGCCGGTATCTGGGCTTCATCGCGGCGGATCACATCCTCCAGCGCTGCATTGTCCCGCTCGGCGGCACGCTGCAGCCGGAGATCCCGGTCGGCATCCACCACCACGATATAATCGAACCGCCCCTCGCCCTCGCTTTCGAAGATCAAGGCGGCCTCGCACGCCACGGCCCGGTATCCCTGGTCGAAGAACGCCTGGGCGCGCACGCCCTGCTGGGCGATGGTACGGGGGTGCACGATGGCGTTCATCCGCTCCAGCTTCTCCTTGTCGTTGAAGATCTGGCGGGCGAGATATCCCCGGTTCAGCCCTTCCGGGCCGTAGGCCTCCGCGCCGAACGCCTCGCGGATGGCATCCATCATCGCCGGATCGGATGCCATAAGCTCCTTGGCGATGAGGTCGGCACGAAGCACCGGAATACCGTTCCGCTCGAAGATATCCGCCACGGCCGATTTACCGGAGCCTATCGACCCGGTGAGCCCGATAAGGATATGGTCGTTGGAGGAAGCTGCCATCATATGCCCGGAAAAGGGATCATCCCGCCGCCCCGGAGGGAACACGCCAGGAGGACCGAGTTGTTACGAGAGGATACGGAGAAGATGATAAAATAGCGTCTGACCGGGTATCCCACCTACTGCCCCAATGGTTTTGTCCCAAACCAACAAAATATTTCATTCCTGCGGAGCCCCTGCTCTTGCCCTGAAGATTTCATCAAGGTAAGTTTGTGCCAACTCGGACCAATTTGGTCGGAGTTGGGACGTCAACAAGCGCAGCGAAAAGTATGTTGTCAAACGGGCGATGTCATGTTGAAATTGTCGAAGAAAGTAGAATACGGATTGATAGCGCTGCGCCACCTGGGGATGTTGCCGCCGGGGCGTTCTGCTACCGCACGTGAGATCGCCGAGGAATACGGGCTCCCGCTGGAGCTTTGCGCAAAAACCCTCTCCCTGCTGTCGAAAGCGGGGTTGACCGCCGCCACCGAAGGGGCACGCGGCGGATATTCGCTCGGCAGGGCGCCCGAGGATATCTCGGTGCAGACGGTGCTTGAAGCGATCGAGGGGGGGCAGGGGATCACCGAATGCATGGAGCACGGCACCTGCGCGCTGCATGAGCTCTGCACGATCAAAGACCCGCTTCGCAAGCTTCAGCAGAAGATCACCGCGGCGTTCACGCAGATGACGATCGCCGAGATGATGGAGCCCTCCTACGCCACCCGCCCGGAGTGACCCCGAGGCCCGCTCCGAACCGGGACGAAGAAATAGTTGTTGCAACAGAGAGAATGTATTTTCAGTAACCGATAGACTAGAGCCATGAAGCTTCCGATTTATCTCGATAACAACGCGACCACGCAGCTGGACCCGCGTGTTCTCGAGGCGATGCTCCCCTACTTCACCGAGGTGTTCGGTAATGCGGCCAGCCGCAACCACGAGTTCGGCTGGCGAGCCGAAGCGGCAGTCGAAGAGGCCCGCGAGAAGATCGCGGCGGCCATCGGCGCCGATCCCAAGGAGATCGTCTTCACCTCCGGTGCTACCGAGTCGGATAACCTCGCCATCAAGGGCGTTGCCGAGATGTACCGCTCCAAGGGAGATCATATCATCACGGTGACCACCGAACACAAGGCCGTGATCGACACCTGCAAGGCGCTGGAGCGCAACGGGTTCCGCGTCACCTACCTGCCGGTCAACCGCGAAGGGTTCATCGATATGGACCGCCTGCGCGAGACCATCACCGACAAGACCATCCTGGTATCGGTGATGCATGGCAACAACGAGATCGGCACCATCCAGGATATCAGGACCATCGGCGCCATCTGCCGCGAGCGTGGCGTCCTGTTCCACACCGATGCCACCCAGACGATCGGCAAGATCCCCTTCAATGTGGATGATCTGAACGTGGATATGGCCTCCTTGACCGCTCACAAGCTCTACGGCCCGAAAGGCGTCGGCGCGCTGTACGTGCGCAAGCGCAAGCCCCGCGTCCGCCTCGTGGCGCAGATGGATGGCGGCGGCCACGAGCGCGGCATGCGCTCCGGCACGCTGAACGTCCCCGGCATCGTCGGGTTCGGCAAGGCGCTGGAACTGTCCGTGGCGGAGATGGCGAAGGATACCGAGCACACCAGCCGCCTGCGCGACAGGCTCTGGGCGGGACTGAAGGATACGCTCGATATGCTCTATATCAACGGTCCCGACCCCTTGGAGAACCCGGCGCAGCGCCTCCCCGGCAACCTCAACGTCTCGTTCACCTATGTGGAGGGAGAGGCGATGATGATGGGCATCAAGGATATCGCGGTCTCCTCCGGATCGGCCTGTACCTCCGCCTCGCTGGAGCCCAGCTACGTGCTGAAGGCGCTCGGCGTGGGTGATGACCTGGCGCACAGCTCCATCCGCTTCGGCTTCGGCCGCTTCTCCAACGAGGAGGAAGTCGACTACACCCTCCAGCATGTGATCGAGGCCGTGCAGAAGCTGCGCGAGATGTCGCCGCTGTATGAGATGGTGAAGATGGGCATCGACCTGGATTCGGTCGAATGGGCGCATCACTGAGAGGGAGGATCTGGAACTCCTGGCCCCATAGACTCCTGGTCTGTACTTCATGAAGAACACGGCGCTCCATATCGTGAAATCGGAACCGAAGCGGTTCCTGGAGTTCCTCCGGCAGAACCGGTACGAGGTATATCATCGGTCGAATCTCTTCTTCCGCGATATCCAGTACGGTCTCTGGAGATATCTCCAGGAGAACCAGAGCAAGGTCTCCTATGCCGATATGGAACGCCTGGCAAAAGAGGTGGTGGACGAGTGGGAGCGGCAGGGAACCCTGAAACGGATCAACCGCCAGAGCTTCGAGCTGAACATGCCGGAGTATCTGACCGTCGTTCCGGCAGCCGAAGCGGGAACCGAGCACACCGATCCCCCGAAAGGAAAACCGGCACCGGCATCGGGCCCCGCCGCGGTGGAACCTCCGGCGGCATCGGATGATCCGGAGAAGGCGGCAAAGCTGGCCGCGCTTCAGGAGAAAATGGCGGCCGCCAGGGCAAAACGCGAGACCGGAGAGGCATGATGGGAACCGAAGAGCGCAGCAGCGAAGGCATGGGAGAGGTCTCCCGTTCGGCCGATGGGCCGGTTCCCGCTACCAGGGCACCGGAGGCCGGAAGCCCGCCGGCGGCGGGGAGGATATCCCCGGCGGAGAAATCGGAACCGGCCGGCGTTCCCCGCCAGGAACAGCGGCATAATCCGGACCCGAACGCCCCGCAGAGCGGGGTGGTGCCTCCCGGCACGACGGAACTTCCGGAGGATGCCACCGGCGGCGTTCCCCTCTCATCGCTGCGCCAGGAGCCGGAGCTGGGCACCGACGAAGCTCGCCAGCGGGCACAGATACCCCTCTCCCCCGTTCCCGATAGTGCGGCCGGAGGGATCTCGGTCCAGGATAACGATCCTGAGGAACTCCCCCGCCTTGAGGACGATAACAACATGTGACGCCCTACGGTAGAATCACGTTGGGATCGTCTATAGCATAAAGATTGTACGAATACAGAATACTAGAGAAATCCTAGAAGGAGCACGGTAATGGCTTACTCTGAAAAGGTCATCGACCATTATAACAACCCGCGCAACGTCGGCACGCTCGATATCAACGACACCACGGTCGGCACCGGCCTGGTGGGCGCCCCCGAGTGCGGCGACGTGATGCGCCTGCAGCTGAAGATCAACCCGGAGACCGGCATCATCGAGGATGCGAAGTTCAAGACCTTCGGCTGCGGTTCGGCGATCGCCTCCTCCAGCTACGCTACCGAACTTATCAAGGGGAAGAGCGTCGAGGAGGCCGAGAACATCAAGAACACCCAGATCGTCACCGATCTGAACCTGCCGCCGGTGAAGATCCATTGCTCGGTTCTGGCCGAGGACGCCATCAAGGCAGCGATCGCCGACTTCAAGAAGAAGCAGGATACGCACGAGCCGGCCGCTGTTTCCGCGGCATAAGCTCTACCCGGTTGCGAACATGATTGTGTACTTGAAACGAGGAGATTTTCCACAATGACTGACATAGAGATCCAGGAGCCGCAGACGGCTCCGGCCGGCCCGATCGCGCTCACCGAAAAGGCCGTGGCCGAGGTGAAGAAGATCATGGAGAGCAACAGCATCCCGGAGACCTACGGCCTGCGTGTGGGCGTCAAGGGGGGCGGTTGCTCGGGCCTCAGCTATACGCTCGGCTTCGATGCCGAACAGCGCGACGGCGACAAGGTGATCGAGCATGAAGGGATCAGGCTGTTCATCGACGGCAAGAGCCTCTTCTACCTGATGGGAACCGAACTCGATTTCACGGACGGATTGAACGGCCGCGGCTTCGTCTTCAACAACCCCCAGGCAACCAAGACCTGCGGCTGCGGATCGAGCTTCGGCGTCTAGGAATCGCCGCCGCTGCGGCATCCGCTCCGATTATCGTATCGACGCAAGGCGGAATGCGAAGAACATTCCGCCTTGTTGGCGATTACGCCATGGTCAGAGGTGCCGGAACAGTATTACCTACTCACTAATAGTGACTCAAGACGCGTGAACGATACCAGCCCACTTTTTGATACCGATCCCAATTACGATGTGCTTGTGGACAAGCTCCACGCCCGCACCGTGGAACGCAAGATCATCTGGGAGATCGGCGACGAGCAGGATGAGTATGTCTCCTCCCTACGTGGCAAGGCCACCTTTACCATCAGGAGGATCAAGGAGAACTACAAGTATGTCCTGACGATGCGGAACGATACCGACGAGGTGGTCTTCCGTATCTCCCACGACAATCTTGCCCCCTCCTCCAGCGAGGCGCTGCTGCGGCTGTACAAGCTCGCCGAGCGTATCGCAAAGCAGATCGACGACGAGGTGGACAAGGCTATCGATATGCTCGACAACCTGGGCGACGACGAGTAGCCCCTCCCCCCCCTCGGCTCGTACATGGTTCATGGCGGCCGCATTCAGCGTGATGGCACGGCCGCTCCCTTCATCTTTTTTGCCCCTTCTTTTCTTTCGCGATGGCCGATTACTTCGAATTCATGGGCATGCCCCGCCAGCTCCTGCTGGACGAGGGGGAGCTTCAGAAGCGATACTACGATCTCAGCCGCGAGTACCATCCCGATTTCCATACCCAGGCCGACGAGAGCGCCCGGCAGGAGAGCCTTGACCGCTCCAGCCTGCTGAATCAGGCGTACCGGACCCTGAAAGATCCCTTCGAGCGCGCCCGGTATCTGGTCTCGCTGGAATGGCCGGATCTGCCGGAGCGGGAGCGTAAACAGATCCCCCCCTCCCTTCTGATGGAGGTGATGGAGATGCAGGAAAAGGTGGCGGAGGTTGGCTTCGAAGAGGACGAAACGAAGAAGGCGGCGCTCCGCGCCGAGCTTCTGGATATCGAGAACCGCCTGAACGGGAAGATGAACGGCATGCGGGGCGATCTGGAAGGGATCGCCGCCCGCTGGAGTGCTCTGCCGCCGGATGCCGGCCAGGATGCACGGCGCGCGCTGCTCGGGGAACTCAACGCCCTCCTCAATACACGCAACTATCTTCGCACGCTCCTGGCAACGATCGATGCCGCCCTTCATGGAGGGCCGGGAGTGATACACTAGAAATTTTCGATTGACGATTCTGGATTTTCGATTGGGGAAGTTTGTCCGTGGCCGGTCGTGATTCTAGCGGAACGACACGATAACCAGGCAGTGTCCGGTGAAAACAACCACGGACTACTGACAGCGGCCGCAGGCCGCGTACCGACCACGGACGATCCAGTGGTACTACGCCCCGCTTCTCCCTAAGAACTAAGACCCAAGCACTACTAACTACGCATGGCTTCTCTGCTGCAAATAGATCTTGGACCGGACCGCCGGCGCCGTGTGGTCGGAATCGACCTGGGCACCACCAACTCGCTCGTGGCGTATGTCGATGACGACGGCATGCCCCATGTCATCGACGTGGAAGGGGATGGCATTGTCCCCTCGGTTGTTGCGGTGCTGGACGACAACCGGGTGGTGGTCGGCCGCAAGGCGAAGGAACATCTGTTCACCGATACCGACAAGACGGTCTACTCGGTGAAACGGCTGATGGGAAAATCGTACTCCGATCTGGAGCGTGATACGCATCTTCTCTCCTACCGCCTTGCCCCGAGGCGCGAAGGGCTGGTACGCGTGGAGATCGCCGGCCGGGAGTACACGCCGATCGAGCTCTCGGCGATGATCCTGCGCGATCTGAAAGCCCGCGCCGAGGAACATTTCGGCGAGAAGGTCTCCTCGGCGGTTATCACCGTCCCCGCATATTTCAACGATGCACAGCGCCAGGCAACCAAGGATGCAGGCAAGCTGGCAGGGCTGGATGTGCTCCGCATTCTGAACGAACCTACGGCGGCGGCGCTGGCCTACGGCCTGGATCGCGAGCGCACGGGCACCGTGGCTGTGTACGATCTTGGCGGCGGTACCTTCGATATCTCCATCCTCAAACTGGAAGGAGGAGTCTATCAGGTGCTCGCCACCGGCGGGGACACCTATCTGGGAGGGGATGATATCGATCAGGCGGTGATGGGACGCATCCGGGAGGAACTGGCCGCCGGCCATGGCATGGGGGAGGTGACCTCCCAGGAACTCCAGCAGATCCGCGATGCGGCCGAGCGGGCCAAGCAGGAGCTTTCCTCGCGGGAAGAAACGGAGATCGCTATCGATTTCGCCGCCAGCGGCATCCGCTACCAGCGGGCCATTACCCGCACCGAGCTGGAGGAGATCGCCCGCCCGATCATCGATCGCACGGTGGGCCCCTGCCGTTCCGCCCTGCGCGACGCCGGCCTGGTTCCCGCCGATATCGGCGCGGTGGTGCTTGTGGGAGGCTCCACCCGGATGCCTCTGGTGAAACGGATCGTGCAGGAGGTCTTCGGCCGCGAACCGTTCGATTCGCTGAACCCGGACGAGGTGGTGACGCTCGGCGCGGCCGTGCAGGCCGATGTGCTGGGAGGCAACCGCCGTGATACCCTTCTGCTGGACGTGGTTCCCCTGTCGCTCGGCATCGAGACCGTCGGAGGGATGATGTCGGTGCTGATCCCCCGCAATACCACCATCCCCACGGTGGTCAAGGAGCACTACACCACGTTCGTGGACAACCAGACGGGCATCAATATCAACGTCTACCAGGGAGAGCGGGAGTTCGTGCGGGACAACCGCCAGCTCGCCTCGTTCATCCTGGGTCCGCTCCCTCCCCTGCCGGCCGGCATGCCGAAGATCGAGGTGGCATTCACCATCGATGCCGACGGCATCCTCCGGGTGAAAGCGCGCGATATGCGCACCGGCGCCGAACAGGAGATGGATGTGCAGCCGAGCTACGGTCTGACCGAGGATGAGGTGGAACGCATGCTCCGCGAATCGATCGAAAAGGCGCAGGAGGATATCGGCGAGCGGATGGTGGTGGAGGCACGTACCGAGGCGCAAACGCTTATCCAGGCCGCCCGCAAGACCGCCACCCGGCATCCGGAGCTGGTAGAGGAAGAGGAACGCGAACGGATCGCCGGTCTGGTAGCGCGCCTGGAGGAGGCGATTGCCGGAACCGATCACCGTCTTATCCGCTCCATCACCGAGGAGCTGGATCACGCCACCGAACCGCTGGCGCAGCGGGTGCTCAACAGCTCCGTTCAGACCGGGCTAGGGCAGCGCAAGATCGAGGAAGTCTGAACTGTTTTTACGAGCATTTGCAATAATTGAACGAGCCGGCCGCATATCCCGTGGGCCGGCTCGTTCCGTTTTGCGCGGAGATGCCGTCCAGGAGCGGCCGGAACAATGGCGGGAACGGTTTCAGAGCCCCGCCCGCCCCCCCTCCGAAGGCGGCATCGGCGAAGCGGCCGTATCTTGCTTTTCGGGTCGGGAACGGGGAGGATCACATTGATTCCGGCAAATAAAACTCGTATACTCCCTTGCCCTGTAAAAAACTGTTGAGTATCTGGTTACGCTTTTTTAACGTTGTAATCGCAAGTACCCCCTTACCGGTATACGCTGCCGGTCTGTCATGCTAACATTCTATGCGGATCAGGTGTTGAGACGTACTGGACGGTGAGCCCAAGTCAGCGGGAACATCGGTCTTCCTACCTCTTCAGTGCCTCATTTCGGCCATTGTCGGCCTTTTCGGGGCAACATCTACTTCGCATACTATAGAAAGTGCAATACACGCAGCAACGACCTCTCATCACTTGTAACTCTCACTAACCTTGGAGTTCTCGCATGTTACACGCTTACAACAAGATTCGGCGTGGTATCCTTGCGTTGACGGCTCTGGCGGCTGTTACCGCCAGCCCGAGTTTCGCTCAGTGGAGCGAACTACCTAGCCTCGGGCAGGTACGCAACCTGCCGATGACGGCTGTAGCCGAAGGGAAGCTCTATGTCTGGGGCGGTAGCGCCGTTGACATGGGCCTTACGGATTTCCTCCCGAACGGAGCATCGTTCAATACGGGCGTCATGACCTCCCTCACCGGAGGTGCCAGCTGGACTTCCCTTCTTCCGATGCCGGAACCCCGTAACGGCGGATATGCCACCTGGATTGGCGGCAAGTTCTATATCCTCGGCGGCAACAAGATCGCCAACAACCAGCTCGGCATCACCGGATCGGTGATCGAGTTCGACCCGGCCACCCAGACCTATACCACCCGTGATGCGATGCAGACGCCGGTGTTCGGCGCGGCATATGCCACGGTCGGCAGCAAGATCTATGTGATCGGCGGCCTGAGCGTTGCCGGACAGCAGGTGCAGTTCCACAACCAGGTTCAGGTCTATGACGTGAACGCCGGTGCATGGAGCACGCTCGCCACCACGGCCCCCTATGCGCTCGGATACGGCACCGCAACCGCCATCGGACAGAAGATCCTTCTGGTCGGCGGCGCCAGCGTGCAGAACCAGAGCCTGGTCTACACGGCCAATGCCTATATGGGCACCCCCGGCCCGACGGGTGATATCACCTGGACCGCAGTTGCCAACTATCCGGTTCCGATGGCCCTGGCGGCTTCCGGCACGCTCAACGGCAAGGCATATGTGGCAGGCGGCGAAGGCGCTACCGGCGTCATGAACTCGGTGTACCGCTTCGACGAGACCGGCAACAAGTGGGATCTCTCCTATGCGCTCCCCACTCCGATCGCCAACGTGCACTCGATGCCGAACGACGGCAGCTCGCTGTACCTGGTCGGCGGCCGTGGCAGCAAGAAGGTCTTCAAGTTCCAGGAAGGAACTCCCGCCCCGATCGCCAGCATCGCCCAGACGAATTTCTATGTGACGGCAACTCCGAACTCGGCAGCCCAGAACATCGCCATTCGCCTGACCAACAGCGGTGTTGTGGCCCTCAACGGCACGATCAACATCCCGGCCGAGGCACAGTCGTGGCTCAGCACCACCAACGGCACCTTCAGCAACATCATGCCGGGTGCCACCTCCAACCTCGCAATCTCCGTTGGCGGCCCGTCGGTCGCGGCCGGCGATTACAAGGCCACCGTGCTGGTGACGACCAACGATCCGAACCACGCGCAGACCCCGGTCACGATCAACCTGTACGTCCGCGAGGGGCTGATCAGCCAGGATACCCGTATCGTGGTTGAGGAGTCCAGCGGCAGCTGGTGCGGCCCGTGCGGCGCCTATGGCATCCCGCTGCTGCGCGACCTCCAGGAGCAGTATGGCGAGAAGATGATCCTGATCGCCAACCACGATCGTGGCGGCGCCTATCAGGACCCGATGTACACCGTCGAGAGCGAAGAGATCGGCGCCCGCCTGGGCGTTTCCTTCTTCCCGTCGGCATCCTTCCACCGCTGGCTCTTCGCCGGCGAGAAGGCCCCGCTGATCGGCACCGGTACGTGGGAGTCGGCGATGGCAACCATCAGCGCTCTGCAGCCGAAGGCACCGATCGCTCTTGAGCTGAAGGAGTACACCTACACCAGCATCGGCAACGAGGTTGCCGCGAAGCTGAAGCTCACGACCACCCAGGCAATCCCCTGGAACTCGAACCTCTCGCTCCGCGTCACCGCCGTGGTGACCGAGGACAGCCTGAAGTACTCCCAGAACGGTTCTACCGAGAATCCGTTCTATCACATGCACGCCACCCGCGACTACTGGCCGAACACGCTCGGACAGCAGATCACGATCCCGGCCGCTGCTCTCGATGCCAGCGGAGGCGCAATCCTCCCGGGCCAGAGCTTCGACGTCGATATCAAGTTCTCCCCGGAGAATCTGACCGCACCGAAGCGCAGCCATATCGTCTTCATCGCTCATGTGAACCAGGACAACGCTCTCGGCCCGGTACTCCAGGGCATGGAGCACTCGCTCACCGCTTCGCTCAATGCTGGCGCCACCTACACCTTCGATGCCGGTACCACCAGCAAGAACGTGGGCACCAACGAGAAGGGCATCTTCGAGGCTACCGTCCGCAACACCGGCACCTCCCCGATGCAGCTGACCGCAACGCGCGTCAGCACCGACTACCCGAGCAACTGGTCCAGCTGGATCTGCGTGGGCGACGACTGCGCGGCCCCGACCGACCAGAGCAAGAGCACCACGGTGATGCCGGGTGAGAGCAAGGTCTTCCGTGTCCATATGCAGAGCGGTTCCAACGGCACCGGCAAGGTGACCCTCCGCGTCTCCGATGGCAACGGCAACGACAACACCCAGGAATACGTCCTGAATGTCTCCGGCGGCTCGGGCGTCCCGGTGGTCGCAGTGGCCGGCAACGGTCTCCGTCTGATGCAGAACGTCCCGAACCCTGCCACGACCACGACCAGCCTCGGCTACGTGATCCCGTCGGCCGGTACCGTCACCGTGGAGCTCTTCTCGGTCAATGGCGAGAAGGTTCTCTCGATGGACAAGGGAAGCGTCGAGGCAGGCGAGCACAGAGTAGATCTCGACGTCAGCTCGCTGCCGAACGGCATCTACACGGTCCGCCTGACCTCCAACGGCACCAGCGTTGCCCGCACGATCTCGGTGACTCGCTAAGAGTTTCCGGAATCGCTTAGCACACAGTTACGACGCCAGGCCCCGGCAGCAATGCCGGGGCCTGATTTTTTTAGAGCATATGAACCGCAGAACACGTATTTTCATCTATTGTCGATAAGCATAGATCCCAGGAATCATACAAGGACTACACCCATGTCTACCTGCTTCCCCTTGCGCTCGCTGGCAGGCCTTGTCGCCGCCACCGTACTTGGCGCCGCCACGGCGGCCGCACAGAACAATCTCGCCCTTGATGTCAAGGCCGAGACGATGCGGGTTGCTCCGGCTGGGGTGGTCAACTTTGAAGTGGATGTGACCAACATCTCCAGCGAGAGCATCAATCTGCGCGTGACCCGTACCGAGAGCAATCTCCCGGATACGAACGTCTGGAACAGCGCCATGTGCTTTGGCGATGCCTGCTATCATCCCAGCCTCAGCGAGCCCCCCGCGGTTACCCTGGCTCCGAACGAGAAGCTTCATTTCAAGCTCACCATGCAGGTTGGCGAGCAGCCGAACACGAGCGGATCGGTGAAGGTGGTATTTGCAGCCGGCATCTTCGGCGAGCGGATCGAGAAGGAGTTCACCGCAACGGTGGATGCATCGATCTCCAGCGTCGGCGGGGCGAACGCCCTGAAGATCTCGGACGCCTATCCGAACCCGGCCGTATCGGTGGTATCGATTCCCCTGCCGGCAGCGGTCTCGGTGAGCGGTAATGTGAGCCTGGAGCTGTGCAATGTGCGCGGCGAGCGAGTGGCCGATCTCTCCAGCGAAGCCCGCGCGGCGGTTGGCAGCGGCTCCGAGAAGCTCGATCTGAACATCAGCAGCTATCCGAGCGGACGCTATTTCTACCGCATTCAGGCCAGCGGTGCAAGCAAGACCGGCACGATAGTGATCGCGCGATAATCGCGCAGCGCAGTGCATACTGTTTCGTCTGGGAAAGGGCGCCTCCGGCGCCCTTTTTCGTGTCTACAGGGCTTCCCGGAGAGCATCCCCGATCCCCCCGCGGAAGCAACATTTTCTTACCGTCGCACCTTCGATTTGACGGAGAAAAATGGCATGTTTGGACGCTGCAAAGGACCATCCCGGTCCTCTCTCAACTCGTTCATTCTATCCAAATATTTGGAGATCGAATAATGGCATATCAATGGCAATTCAAGGCTCGTCCCTATTCCGATCAGGAAGCCGGAGGGCTCCTGGCCCCGGTGATCGATGCCGAGACGGCCGACTGGCATTATAACAAGCACCATAAGGGCTATGTCGATGCCATGAACAAGATCGAGCAGGAGCTCGAGAATGCCGACCGCAGCGCCGCCAATGGCAATTACTCCCCGATCGGCGAACTGAAGCGCCGCATGACCTGGAACCATGCCGGTGCCCTGCTGCACGACATCTACTGGGAAGTAATGGGAGGCGATGGCGATCCCTCCAAGGGCCCGGAGATCCTCCAGGCCATCGAGAAGAACTTCGGCTCGTTCGACGCATGGAAGGAGGACTTCAAGGCCGCTTCCGTCGCCGCGAAGCTCTCCGGCTGGGGCGTGCTGGTGTATGACACCCTCTACTCCGAGCGGCTCATCAACTGGGAGGTGGACGAGCATCACTACGGCGCAATGTGGGGGGGTATCCCTCTGATCGCCTGCGATGTGTTCGAGCACGCCTACTATCACAAGGATGGCCCCGGCCGCGCCACCTACGTGGACAACTTCATCGCAAACCTGCACTGGGGTCGTATCAACGACCGCTATAAGAAATACGTCGTCAGAGCGTAATCAGCATCGGCGCAACCGATTCGATACCGGGGGTGACCGAGACGAGATCCGGTCTCCCCCATTTTTTCAGACGACCTCACTTGAAGAACAGCGATCATGGCGGATAATCTCTTTAAGGTCACCTTCCTCCCCTACAACATCACCGTGGATGCGCTTGAAGGGGAGAACCTGCTCGACCTCGCGCTTCAGAACGGGATCGACCTTCAGCACAACTGCGGCGGCGTCTGCGCCTGCTCCACCTGCCATGTCATCATCCGCGAGGGGGAGGAGCATCTTTCGGAAATGGAGGACGACGAGGCCGATCAGCTGGACGAGGCCGATGGGCAGACCATCCACTCGCGGCTCGGCTGCCAGGCGATCGTCTCCGGCGATGTGACCGTGGAGATCCCGCTCCTGAACGAGGAGATCCGCTACCTCTTCCACGAAGGGGGAAAGCCGGGAGCATAGGGATATTCGACCGGAAGAAGCCAGGAGCCGAGATCACTGCGCCGGATTGCCCCGCGCTTTTCATCTCCTCCTCCCTGCTGCTTAACCAGTAACTACTAACTATTACCTACCAACTATGAACTGGCAGGATTACGAGGATATCGGTATCGCCCTGTACGAGAAATTCCCGCAGGTCGATCCGCTGACGGTCAGGTTCACCGACCTGCTGAAATGGATCACCGAGCTTGAAGAGTTCGAGGGAGATCCGAAGGAATCCAACGAGAAGAAGCTTGAAGTGGTACAGATGGCATGGTACGAGGAATGGAAGGACAACCAGTAGTGATAATCGGCTTATTCCCTCTTAACATTGTTCTCTTTCCGGGCTCATCCTATCCGCTGAACATCTTCGAAAGTCGCTACAAGGTTCTGATCAACGAATCGCTCGATGCGAAAAAGGAGTTCGGGATCAATCTGGTTGACGGCGGCAAGATGTTCCAGGCCGGATGCATGGCTCAGGTCACCGAAGTGATCCAGACCTATGATGATGGCCGGATGGATATCATCGTGACCGGCACGGACCGGTATACGGTGACCACGTTTCATACCGAGGAGGCCCCCTACCTCACCGCCGAGACCGAAATGTTCGACGACGAGGCGCCGAAGCCGGAGTATGGCCTGCTGGAGAGCACGATCTCATCCTACAACCAGCTCGTGGAATCGGTCTACGGCGAGGCGGAGGATCTGCTCGATCCCTCCGACTGGATTGCCGGGGGCGCGTCGTTCCGGATGGCCCAGAAATCGGGTCTGGAACTGGCCGTACGCCAGCAACTTCTGGAGATGCGCTCGGAGAACGACCGGCTTGCCATCCTGAACCATTATCTCAATGAGATCCTTCCGAAGATCAAGGAAGTGGAGAAATTCCAGATGATCGTCCGCAACGACGGCTACGTAAAGCCGGGATCGCCGTTCGATATCTTCTGAGGAAAAAGTCCCGTGGTCCATCCGCAGGCTTTGCCCGTTCGCTCGGAGTTCTACCCCGCCCGCATCAGTGTTCGCAGGCGTCGCGGAATCGAACTCCACGACAACGCATCTCGGAAACGGAGTGGATAGATAGTAGTTCGTAGCAAAAAGAGAGGGAGAGAAGATCGCTCCGCCGGAACGTCTTCTCTCCCTTGTTTCTTCGTGGCTGCGTCCATAGCTACAGACAGCCAGCACCTATAGGTGTTGGCTCCGGGGGCCATGGCAGGACAACCATATTGCAATCCGCTCCATAGACTCCCGGACTCCTCTCAGCTGTTGCCTCGCAACGCGCGAATGCGGGCGCGCGCGCTGGTGATCTGTGCGGAAGTGGGATACTCCGCCAGCAGTCTGGTATAGAGTTCCATCGCACGCGCCGGGTCGCCGAGTCTGGTTTCCGCCAGTTCGGCCGCATGAAAGAGCGCGCGGTCGGCCATGGCTCCATCCGGATAGTCCTTTACCACCCCCAGCAGCGTCTCCACCGCCCCGGCGTTATCCCCCGCCCCCTCCAGTGCCCTTGCCTTGCCGAGCAGCGCCCTGTCGGCCAGCGAACTTTCACGTCCGGATGCGGCGGCCGCATCCATCTCCGCGACAGCCTCCTTCCACTTGTGCTGCACGATCAGGTAGCTGCCACGGCCATAGTGCGCCAGAGAGCTATCGTATTTCCCCATGTTCTCCTGGATGAGAAACAGGTAGGCGAGCGCATCGTTGGCGGCCTCGCTGCTCATGTCGTGGGTGAGGCCGGAGAAGGCATCCTGAGCCTCCTTGAAGCGCCCCGTATAAAAGAGCACCTCGGCATAGCGCAGCTCTCCCAGATCGCGATAGCGCTTCCCCTGATCGTCGCCGGCGGGGGCGGCGATGCCGGCGGCCTCGTACAGCTCCCTTGCCTGGGAGAGATTTCCCCTCCGGAGGTTCAGATCCCCCTGCAACAGAAGCGCTTCCGGCAGAAGCGGAAATGCCGGGTACTCCTTGCGAAGACCCTCCAGCGTGGCGATTGCGGCATCCGGCTGGTCCAGATCATCGGCCTGCAGGCGCGCCACCTGGAGCATCGCCTCGGCGGCGGGGACCGTTCCGGCATTACCGGCGATCACCTGGCGATATTCCCGGACAAGTTTCTCGGCTCCTTCCCTCGAGCGGGCTCCTTCGCGATAGGTTCCCTCCAGCGCGCGCGTATATCCCAGCAGCACGTTCGGGTAGATCGGGCTGCTTTTCGGATACTGCTCCATGAAATATTTGAACGCGTTTATGGCGCTCTCATACTGCCGTTCCCGCAGCGCCTGATCGGCGAAGCGATAGATGCCGGAGCCCCCTCCTCCCCGCACCCGGTCGAACGTCTTGGCGATCTCCAGGGCTCCATCGTAATCTCCCCGCTCGGTATACAGCCAGGAGAGAAGCTCCAGATAGGGGAGATGATCGGGCCGTCCCTCCAGGCGGCGCTTCACCACCGCGATGGCCGCATCGGCGGCATCGGGGGATGTGGTGAACAGCCCCAGCCCCCCCATCACATACGGGAGGTTGTCGGGGGTATCATCCAGCAGCAGCATATACTCGGCCGTGGCATCGGCATACCTGCCGGTGATGCCGTAGAGCTC
The DNA here is from genome assembly GCA_048594725.1 of Candidatus Kapaibacteriota bacterium. Lineage (GTDB taxonomy): Bacteria > Bacteroidota > Ignavibacteria > OLB7 > OLB7 > JAFDZV01. Next base: position 18,569 of record JBMDXA010000109.1, on the reverse strand, counting down.
CGCAAGCTGATGCACGAACGCCCCCGGCGACGCGGTAACCACGCGTCCCTGCCGGTAGGTCTCCACCGCGATCGGATAGAGTTTCAGTTCCGCCTGCGAGCGGGCCACAAGATCGTAGGTCTCCTCGGTGGGCCTCAACTCCAGCGCGGCCTTCCACTCATCCATCGCCTCGTCCCGTTTCTGGGTGCGATGCAGGAGGCTGGCATGGAACGCCCGAAGCTCCACCTCGCGCGGCAGACGGCGGGTTCTGGCCTCGACGATCGGGAGCAGTTCGGCATAGCGGAGAAGCCCCATATAGGTGCGCCGCACCCCCTCGAAATAGGTATTGGAGCCGGGATCGCTATCGTACAATTCCTTGTAGACCCTGGCGGCGTTCTTGAAATCGCCCGATTCCTCGTACCCTTTGGCAAGCATATACCTGCGGTTCTCCTCTCCCCCCTGCGCCTGGAGGGCGGGGGGGATGAAGAGTACGAGGGCGAACAGGATGGGTAGTCTTTTCATGGGTTCAACCTCTGATTTCCCGAACCGGCACCGGATCACGTCAGCTCCAATGCCCTGCAAGAATCGCCAGTACCTCCTGCTGCAACGGCTCGCTGGTAGCCATCACATCCCCATCGATCCCGACCACCACATCCAGCTCGCTACGGATGCCGAATTCGCCGGGAAGATAGATGCCGGGCTCTATCGAAAAGGACGTGCCGGGGATGATCGGGCGTGTATCCCTGGTCTCGAAGTTGTCCAGATTCGCTCCGGCCCCATGCAGCTCCACGGTGATGCTATGGCCGGTGCGGTGGATGAAATACTGGCCGTAGCCGGCACGCTCGATCACCCCGCGCGCCGCGTCGTCCAGCTCCGCGCCGGTAACGGTACGGCCTGCGGCAAAGGCGGAACGGGCCTGCGTGAACGCGGCATCGCGCGCATCGCGCACCACCGCAAACACCTCCTGGTAGCGCTCCGGCACGCTCTCCCCCACATATCCCACCCAGGTGATGTCCCCGTAGACGGAGGTCTCATCCCTCTTCTCCCGTGCCCACAGATCGATCAGCACGAAATCCCCCCGGTTGATCGCGGTGGAGCGCTCCTCGGTGGGCTCGTAGTGCGGGTTGGCGCTGTTGGCCCCGACGCTGCAATTGGGGGAGTGATCGGTGGTGAGATCCAGGCGCTCGAACTCCTCCAGGATCATCCGCTGCACATCGTACTCGTTGAGAGGCTCCCCCGCGTCCACCTTCCGGGCGATGAACCGGAAGGCGTTCATCATCACCTCGCGGGCCAGCGCTCCGGCGCGGCGTGCGGAATCGAGCTGCCCGGCACTCAGGCGCGCCTCCAGCCAGGCGATGATATCCCCGGAGGAGATCACCTCCGCGCCGAGCGAGCGCACAAGCTCCACGGTGCCGGCATCGACCCTGGAGACCACCGGCAGGGCGTTCTCCGGCGAATATTCCATCGCCACCCGCCCCTGTCCCGCCACCAGCGCGCGCAGCCCCTCGCGGAACTCCTCGTGGCTGGAGTAGGGTGTCACCTCGCCGATCATCATCTGCCCGATATGGGGTTCGATGCGGTGCGAGATCCCTTTCGGGGTTCCCCGGGCCGGTATCAGATAGGCCCAGCGGCGGGTCTGGTGGCTGTGCGGTCCCAGCCCCAGAGTGCGCGAGGCGATGGGGTTGGAATCGCGGAAGTTGTACAGAAGCCAGGCATCCACGCCCAGCTGACAAAGTGTGGATTGAATCCGTTGTAGATATTCGTGTGTCATGAGCAGAAGATAGAGGGATAGGGCGAGCGCTTCAAGCGGACATTATTTCTTTCTCAATATGGGCCCCGCATGTTGACAATTTGAAACATTGGGTCTATGTTTGCGGGACCCGACGTGGTCCCCCCTTCTTTCACCCGCCGTAATTCAGGCTACGTATATCAGAACGGCTCTCGGCTGCATGTTCGCAGCAATAAACCATAGTAACATAATCTTAAAGGAGAAGGTCTGCATGGACACATATGATAGTGATGCAGGAATGGCAGTAGGGATTGGTTTCATGCTTGTCATGATGGTCATCGGCCTAGCGTTCTATCTGTTCTTCGGCTACTGCATGAAGCTGATCGCCGAGAAGACAGGGCATACGGAGAATTCCTGGTGGGCATGGGTACCGATCCTTCAGATCGTATTGCTCTTGCAGATTGCCCAGAAGCCTGTATGGTGGATCATTCTGCTGATCATTCCGCTGGTCGGCACCGTTATCAGCATCCTGGTTTTTATGGAGATAGCACAAGCGCGGGGAAAGGAAAGCTGGTGGGGCATTATCGCGGCGATCGTTCCATTCATCGGCATCCCCTATCTCGCGTTCAGCGATGATACCGCACTGACATAAGTAGGCTCGCTCCGGCATTCCATATCACAACAGAACATTTGAACGCGCCATGGGCCAACCGGGCGCGTTTTTCTTTGAAGGGATATCACATCCGCGGCACGATTGACTCGTAGCCGCACTATCCCTATGTTACGGCCCGGCGCAGCTCTGAACGCGGCTGCACCCTCCTAGACCGCACTTTATCAATGACCGGTATGAAAACTCTCGATATCAGAAAGATCCTGGCCCCCACCGATTTCTCGGAGCATGCCTGCTACGCGCTCAGTTACGCCAGAACCTTCGCCAACCGGTGGGATGCGGAACTTCACCTGCTGAACGTGATCGAGCCGGCGGTGTTCCCCACGGAGGCCGGGCTGACGCCCATGGGGATGATGAATCTCGATAGCGAATTAAGCGATGCCGCCGAGCGCGCGATGGGGGAACTGCTGAAGCGGGAGGAGCTTCAGGGGGCCGTTCCGGTGACCGCCATCGCTCACGGGCGCGCCAGCAGCGCGATCATCGACTATGCCCGCGAGAACGATATCGATCTGATCGTGATCGCAACGCATGGCCGCACCGGTCTGGAACATTTCATCTTCGGCTCCACCGCCGAGCGCGTGGTGCGCGAAAGCCCCTGCGCGGTGCTGACGGTGCGCCCCCCGGAATCCCCCGAGGACGCCGGCTGAGGCCCGGTTCGCACTATCGGATTTATCCAACCCAACCAGCCGTGCAAAGCCGCGGAGACGCAACGGGAAGATCACCCCTGCGCCTCCGCGGCTTTGCCGTATCCCCCCGCATGCGTCACAGCTTGCATCACTATTGGTGCAAAAATTGAGGGGGGAAATACCTACTTTCATGGCGCCTTCACATCGCGTCCGACAGCGCCACTCGCACGCCGTGACCGCGCCAGTGTTATCCCCCCGCCTCTATCAACCTATAAACCGTTGTTGTATTCATGCCGACCTACCCGAAGCTCATCACCATTGAGCGTCATATTGCCGATCAGGAGCATCTCCATCCCGAAGCTACCGGCGAGTTCAGCCGCCTTCTGCGCGATCTCACGCTGGCTGTGCGCGTCATCTCCCGCGAGGTGCGCCGCGCCGGCCTTGCCGATATCTTCGGTCTGACCGGCGGGGAAAACGTGCATGGCGAGGCGGTGAAGAAGCTCGATGAGTTCGCCAACGAGACGATCATCCGGGCGATGCGCTACGGCGGCAATCTGTGCGGCATGGCATCGGAGGAATCCGATGGACTTATCATGATCCCGGAGAAGGCGGAGAAGGGCTCCTACCTCCTCCTGTTCGATCCGCTGGACGGCTCCTCCAACATCGAGGTGAACGCGCCGATCGGCACCATCTTCTCCATCCTCCGCCGCGAATCCGACGACGATGGCTCCGACGGCTCCATGAGCGATATGCTCCAGGCGGGCTACATGCAGGTGGCCGCCGGTTACGCCCTGTACGGCTCCAGCACGGTGCTGGTGTATACCACCGGCGAAGGGGTGGATATCTTCACCTACGACCAGACGCTCGGAGAATTTCTCCTCTCCGCATCGCAGGTGAAGATCCCGCAGCGGGGGAACATCTATTCGGTAAACGAGGGGAACTCCATCAACTGGTACCCGGCCACCCGCCGCTATATCGATCATCTCAAGCAGAACGACTCCCCCACGGGCCGCCCCTACAGCCTCCGGTATATCGGCACCGCCGTGGCCGACATCCATCGCACCCTCCTGACCGGCGGCATCTTCCTGTACCCGGCCGACCTGAAATCGCCCAACGGCAAGCTGCGCCTGATGTACGAGGTGAACCCGCTCAGCATGATTATCGAACAGGCCGGCGGCGCCGCCATCACCTGAACCGGACGCGCCCTGGATATGATCCCGACCGAACTCCATCAGCGCTCCCCGCTGATCTGCGGAAGCATCGAGGATGTGGAACTGGCACAGAAATTCATCGACGAAGATGCGGAGTATAACAGAGCCGCGGCCAATAATGGAGTGCATCAGCAAAGCTCGTAGCTCCCGTGCCGGATGAGCCGGCGGCCAGTACCGGAAGTGCCGGGTGATGGTGCGCTTCCCTTGCCACGGACAATGAACTACGGGCCGGGCATATCCTCGTCAATCCAACATCGTACATCGAAAATCACATGCAGGATCTTCTCTCCCCTCAGACCGAGCTGCAATCCCTGCCCCTGCAGGCACCGCAGCGCCGCGACCTGCCACGCATCGCCTTTACGATCGGGGATGTCAATGGCATCGGTATCGAGGTGCTGGTAAAAGGGCTTGCACGCCAGGAGGTACGGGAGATCTGCCGCCCGGTGATCGTGGGCAACAGCCGGCTGCTCCGCTCCTATATCCAGGAGACGAGGATGACGGAGATGGCGACCGTTCACGAGGGCGAACTGGATGTACAGGGAATGCGATTTCCGGTGGTGGAGGTGGAGTCCGAGGGTACGCTGATGCTGGGGCAGCACGATGCGCGCGCCGGCAAGCTGGCCGGAGATGCGATCATCCGTGCCGCCGGCATGACCACCGAGGGCCAGGCCGATGCCATCGTCACGATGCCGATCTCCAAACGGGGTCTGAACGCCGGAGGGCACGACTTTCCCGGCCATACCGAGATGCTGGCATCGCTGGTGGGCGGAGAGCCGCTGATGGTGCTGATGACCGAGGGGCTGCGCGTGGCGATCGTGACGATCCATGTGCCGCTGCGCGAAGTTCCGGAGATGCTCACCTGGCAGCTTGTGGAAACCCGCGCACGCGCCCTGTACGATGCACTGCGGAACGATTTCGGGGTGAGTGAGCCCCGCATCGCCGTGCTGGGACTGAACCCCCATGCCGGCGAGGAGGGCATTATCGGGCGCGAGGAGACCGAGGTGATAGCTCCCACCGTGCAGCGCCTGCGCGCGGCCGGAATAGGGCTGGACGGCCCTCTCTCCGCTGATGGGTTCTTCGCGCGATTTGCTCCCGGCGAGTACGATGCCGTGCTTGCGATGTACCACGATCAGGGGCTTATCCCGCTGAAGCTGCTGGCGCGCGGCGCGGGGGTGAACTACACGGCCGGCCTTCCCATCGTCAGAACCTCGCCCGATCACGGCACCGCCTACCGCATCGTGGGGCTGGGCATGGCAAACGAACAGAGCGTGGTGGAGGCAACCCAGGTAGCGGTGGAGGTGGCCGGACACCGGGGGGAGTTACGATTGCCGACTGACAATTGAGGATGTTGGGAGAGGAGATCTGTGATTTTAGATTTTAGATTTCAGATTTTCGATTAAAAAAGACAGGTAATGCGGAGAAGATTTTCGCGTCACCTGTCTTTTTTGCTATCGGCTGCTATCTACAACTTTTCTCTTTCCAAGAACCAGGAACTCAGTGCCAAGCACCTACGGATATATTCTCTGAGATTTCAACTACTGTTCGCGCGGAGTTTGGCTCCGTGCGTAGATACGTCAGCACCAGCCACTACTCCGGCGTGGTACAGACGATCTCGTATTTTATCCCTTCGAGATCCTTGAAGAAGACCGCGTAATAATGGGCCGGGGTATATTCGGGATATTCTCTCGGCGCGCTTACGATAGTTGCCCCTATCTTCTGTAATTCCGCATACAGCCTGTTCACTTCGGCACGGGACTCCGCCTTGAAGGCGAGATGATGGAGTGATCCCGGCTTCCGGCGATGAACCGTATCCCCGGCGAACCCGGCTCTGGGGGATGTAATGGCAAATGCCAGACGTGGATGGGAATATTCCACTACATGAAAATCATGCGCCTCGATAAACGCGCTGCTCCTGCTCCCCGGATCGAATCCCAGCAGCGGAAGCAATTTATCGTAAAACGGCACCGCCACGGCCATATCCCTGACAGTGATCTGTATATGGTCGATAATGGGTTCCATGGTATACCTGGATGGTGGAGTGGATGATGTGGGGAGTTAGCGGTTAGCAGATACCTCAAGTTGCGGCAGACCGGAACCGCTGCCAGGTGGAGTACGGTGGCACCAGCACGAAAAATGGGCCGCTCCTGACGGAGCTTCCAACTGGCACAAAGAGGCTCCCCTTCTACAGATCGGCGCCCCTCTATGGGGGCCATCACAACGGCAGGTGCAGCCATCACGGCCACTTCCCGCCCACTCATTGCACCTTCGATCAGTAACTGCCAACTTGAGGTAGTCAGTAAGTAGCAACGTGAGTGGGATAATAGCGAAGAGAGAAGAATGCTGAGAATCATGTTCTCTCCTCTCTCTGTCTTCCGGCTCCAGCCCCCCGCTATCGTCTCCCCAATCGAAAATCTAAAATCGCAAATCGAAAATCGAAAATTCCCGCCCCTCCGGCGCATGACCGGAGGAGCAGGGATCGCATCGTTTACTTTCTCTGGTTGCGCGGAGTGCTTACCGGGTTCAGGTCGGCATCCCACACCTCCACCGTTCCGAACTTCTCCAGCTTCGGCTTCACCTCGCTGGCCTTCCCTACCACAACCACCATCAGATCGTCGCTCTTGAGATACTTGTCGGCCAGACGGGTCACTTCCTTGGCGGTGGTGGCGCCGTAGGCGGAGACAAGCTTCTCGTAGTAGTTCTTCGGCAGGTCGTAGAAATCGATCGACTGCACACGGATGGCCGTGGTGGTCGGGTCGGCGATCGACATCAGGAAGTTGCCGATTGCAGACTGGATGTTGCGGTCCAGCTCATCGGCCGGAACGGCGGTCTTCTGAAGGCGATCCACCTCGTTGAGGATCTCCTGCAACGCCGCATCGGTAACCTCGTTGCGAACATCGGCACCGGCGATGAAATGCCCCTTGTAGAGGTTCGCATCGAAGGTGCTGTACGGGGTGTAGGTATAGGCGTGGGTCTCGCGCAGGTTCATCGCCAGACGATTGCCAAGCCCGGTGCCGCCGCCCAGGATGCTGTTGAGGATGAAGGTCATCGGACGCTCGCGGTCCTTCAGCAGCGGCCCCTTCCCAAGCACCCGGATGGCGCTCTGCACGGCGGTGGGACGATCCACCAGAACGATGCGGCGTCCCTTCTGGTTCGGGAATGCCGGCGCCTTGGCCGTGGGGGAATTGCCGGTCTTCCAGTCGCCGAAAGCGGCTTCCAGATTGGACTTCAGCTCATCCTTCGAGATATCGCCGACGAATGCCAGCGTGGCATTGCCCGGCACGAAGAAGCTGGAATGATAGCCCTGGAGCATCGCCGGCGTAAGCTTCATCAGCCCCGCCTCCGACGGCATGCGGCCGTACGGGGTATCGCCGTAGAGCACCTTGTTGACCGCATATTCGGCCAGGAACTCCGAGCGCGCCTTCGAGGACTTCAGCCCGGTGATCTGCTCCTGCTGGTACTTCTGAAGCTCCTCCTCGCTATAGGCCGGGTTCTTCACCGCATCGGCGAACAGCTCCAGAATCCTCGGCATATGCTTCTTCAGTCCACCGGCGGTGATGCTGACGGCATCCGGCGAGGCCGAGACGTTCAGGTTGGCGCCGATGAAATCGAGCTGCTGGGCGAACTGCAGCGCCGAACGGCTCGCGGTTCCCTTGGTCAGCAGTTCGGCGACGGCATCGGCCAGCCCCGGGATTTCGCCATCCTGCCCGTTGCCGCCGCGCACCAGCAGGCGGAACGTGACCAGCGGGCGTTCATCGCGAACGAAGAAGACCTTCAGCCCGTTGCGGAGGGTGAACTGGTCATAATGCGGGAACGTAGCCGTCGGGGGGGGATCCGGTGCCGGCTGCTTTGTACGATCAATATGGTTACGATCGGCCTGGGCCGTGAGCATTTGCGACATGAGGATCAGCGATACAAGTGGAAGAACGCATCCCCGTACTGCATGGCGCAGAATTTCCGGGGCGTACGATTTACTGGTGATTCGACGCATCATTGGCTACTCTCCCCCCTGGGATGCTGGAAAATATTTCAGCACCACCCTGTTCTCCGGCACCAGATACTTCTGGGCAACCCGCTGGATATCCTCCCGCTTCAGCCCCATGTACCGGTCGATCTCCGTATTGATCAATGTGGGATCATTGAAATAGGTCTCGTAGCTGGCTAGCGCCTGCGCCTTGTCCAGAGCGTCGTCGAACCGGCGGGCGAACTGGGTCTCGATCTGATTCAGCGCCTTCTGAAGCTCCTCTTCGGTGACGCCGTTGGTCTGCACGTTGCGGATCTCCTCGTTGAACTCCGCGCCGAGCTGTTCCATCGTCACGGTGGGATGGGCAACCGCCAGAAGGCCGAGCAGTCCCCCCTTCTCAAGATCGAACGGAAATGCCTGCACGCCGACGGCGAGCTGCTTGATGTCGATCATGTTCTGATAGAGCCTGGAGCTGTTGCCGGTAGCCAGGATGGTTGCCAGCACCTCGATGGCATAGGCGTCCTTCTCTCCGCGCTGCGGCGTGCGATAGGTATACAGGAGCGCCGGCAGCGGGGTGTTCTCCTCACGCACATCAACGCTCTTCTCCCCCCCGCCCATCGGCCAGGGGAAATTCGGGCGGACGATATCGTTGCCGCGCGGGATTTCGCCGAAATATTCGGTGACGAGCTTCTTGGTCCGCTCGATATCGATATCCCCCACGATCGCCAGAACCGCATTGTTCGGCACGTAGTAGGTCTTGTAGAAATCGCGGAACTCCTCGATCCGGGCCTGGTCGATATACTGGGTGGAGCCTATCGGCGTCCAGGCATACGGGGTTCCCTCGGCCGCATGCATGGCAAGCTTTTCGAGCACCGAGCCGTACGGCGTGTTGTCGTAGCGCTGCTTCCGCTCCTCCTTGACAACGCCGCGCTGCGTCTCGACCCCTATCTCCTCCACCTGCGCATGCAGCATCCGCTCGCTCTCCAGCCAGAGCGCCAGCTTGAGCTGATTGGAGGGGAGCATGATCTGGTAGCCGGTCTCGTCGAAGCTGGTGAAGGCGTTCAGCCGTCCCCCCGCTCCCTGCACGATCTTGTCGATGGTGTGGCGCGGGATGTTCTTGGTTCCCTCGAACATCAGATGCTCGAAGAAATGGGCGAAGCCGGTGCGGTCGGAACGCTCGTTCTTGGAGCCGACGTGGTAGTGTACGAACGTGGCTACCACGGGCGCGCTTTTATCCACCGAGAGAACCACGCGAAGGCCGTTCGGAAGCTGGAACTTCTCGAAGTCCACCGTCGGCAGATCGCCGGGAGTCTGAGCATTTACCGCCAGCGCCGTCGCCAGAGAAAGACCGGCCACCAACGCCGGGCACTTCCGGATGGGATACAACATAGTGCTACTGCTCGTCTCGAAATTGAATGATATAGGTACGTCTTTTGACACAAGGCGTTAAACTTACGAAAACTACCGCGAACGGAACTCCGCCACGGCTATCGCAAGATTTGCGCACCCGAGTGCTTGTCTGCCGATCCAGCGAACCCTAGCTTGCCGGCATCGTGCATCCATCGAACTCCTTTCCGTACAGCAACGGCCGGGGGCGCCGGGGGCGCCCCGAAAGCCGTACGCCGTTTCGTCCCGACCCGAAACGCCGCTACATCGCGTTCAACAAGCCCTACGAGATCCTCTCGCAGTTCACCCGGGCCGAGGGAAGCGACAAAGGAACGCTCGCGCTCTTCGGCTTCCCCCCCGGCGTCTATCCGGTCGGAAGGCTCGATTACGACAGCGAGGGTCTTTTGTTGCTGAGCGACGATGCCCGGCTGAACGGGGCATTGCTCGATCCGTCCGGAGGGCACCCCCGCACCTATTTCTCGCAGGTGGAGGGCGTTCCCGATACCGATGCCTTGGAGCAGTTGCGCCGCGGAGTGATTATCGAGGGACGGCTTACGCTCCCGGCGGAGGCCCGGCTTCTGGACGGGGAGCCCGATCTCCCCCCCCGCCCCGTGCCGGTCCGGTTCCGCAAGAACATCCCCACATCGTGGCTGGCGCTGACGCTGGTGGAGGGACGCAACAGGCAGGTGCGCCGGATGACCGCCGCGGTGGGACATCCCACGCTCCGGCTGCTCAGAGCCGCCATCGGCGAGCTGGAGCTTGCAGCGCTGGGGCTGGCGCCGGGAAGCTGGCGGGACCTCCGGCACGATGAACTCCTGCTGGCGCTGCAACAACCGGCCGCGGCACCCCGTAGCGGCAACCCCGGCAGGGGACGCCGCCACTGACCGGCGCGCCATGCTCCGGCAACCGGCCCGGCATCCGGGACCTCCGCCGGCCCACACATTCAACCGACGCACAGCCTATGAGCACAACAGCGATCGAGATCAAGGGACTGGAAAAGATATTCCGGGGAAAACGCCAGGAGGGGGACGTTCATGCGTTGAAGCCCCTCTGGCTGGATATAGAGCCGGGATCGGTGTTCGGCCTGCTGGGCCCCAACGGTGCCGGCAAGACCACCCTGGTAAAGCTCCTTCTGGGGATCACCTACCCCACCACCGGATCGGCCGCCATCGCCGGCCGCCCGATCGGCAGCACCGCCAGCAAGGAGATTATCGGCTATCTGCCGGAGAACCATCGTTATCCCCTGTATCTGAGCGGCGGCCGTGTCCTGGAATATTTCGGGGCGCTCAGCGGGCTGGGCGGAGCCGAGCTTGCACGCCGCAGCAGCGAGCTGCTGGAGCTGGTGAACATGTCGCGGTGGCGTACCACGAGGGTGCGAAAATATTCCAAGGGGATGATGCAGCGCATCGGCATCGCCCAGGCGCTGCTGAATGATCCGCAGGTGATCTTCCTGGATGAACCCACCGACGGCGTGGACCCGGTGGGACGCAAGGAGATACGCGATCTCATCATGAGACTCCGCTCCCAGGGGAAAACCATCTTCCTGAACAGCCACCTGCTGTCGGAGGTGGAGCTGATCTCCGACCGCGTGGCGATTCTGAACAAGGGGGAGCTGGTCAGGCTGGGAACCGTGAAGGAGCTTACCGAGACCGGACGGCTCTACCGTATCGAGGTGGCCGCCGAGCAGCAGGATCTGCTCCCCGGAGCACTCTCCCCCTACAGGCCGCGCGAGATCGCCGGGGGAGCCGCCACCATCGAGGCCGAGAGCACCGAGGCGCTCAACGCCGCCATCGACTCGCTCCGCGCCGAGGGGATGCTGATAACCGCCATCACGCCGGTCCGCCAGACGCTCGAGGATCTGTTCATCGATATCGTTCAGAACGGTGGAGGCGCGCAATGAAACTCATGGCTCTTGTTCGCGATTCGTTTCGCGAGATCTACGCAAAGAAGATCATCCTGGGCATCATCATCATGGAGCTGATCGCGCTCGCGATCACCGCGGCGGCCCTCTTCTCCGACGGCATGCAGGAGATCTACCACAACGCCTCGGTGAGCGCCCCGGCGGCCGACTCGATGCAGATGAAAGCCGATCCTCCCCCCCCGGTTCCGAACGATACCTCCCTGCTCGGCTCCGATGATACCCCCCTGCCCGGCGATAGCACCGGAGGCGGGATATCGAGCGAGGTGTTCCAGACCGGGCCGGACGCCGGCTCCGATGCCCCGGACGATATGATGCCTCCTGGAACGCACCGGCCGATGCTCTCCGAGATGGTGAAGGGGCAGCTCGGCGTGTATGCGCCGGTCTTTACCATGGCGGTGCTCTTCATCGGCATCTTCATCACGGCCGGCATCGTGCCGTCGATGATGGAGAAGGGGACGGTGGATCTGCTTCTGTCCAAGCCTCTCCCCCGCACCACCATCCTCTTCGGGCGGGCGCTGGGGGGATTTCTGGCGCTGGCGATGAACGTGACAGGCTTCGTGCTGGCGGTCTGGACGCTCTACGGGGCCGCCACCACGGTGTGGCACATCCCGTTTCTCTTCTGGACGATCGCGATTCCTCTGTTCACCTTTCTGGTGCTCTACAGCGGCATCATCCTGCTGAACGTCATCACCGAGAGCTGGGTGCTCCCGATGAGCCTTGCCTACGTTCACCTGATGATCCTCTCGAACTTCCTCTTCTCGCGCGAGGAGCTTCTGTTCTACTTCATCCACAACAAGATCCTTCAGAGCATCATCACGGGGATCTACTATATCCTGCCGCAGACCACCGATATGGTGAACATGGTGCAGCAGGGGGTGTTCACCTCGTCGGTGGATCAGATAGCCCCGTTCGTGCAGGGGATCATCTTCATGGGGGTCACGCTCGGGCTTGCCGCCTGGAAATTCCAGCGGAAAGACTTTTAGGAATTTTCGATTTGCGATTTTGGATTTTCGATTACATACGTGATAGATCCAACCATGCCAGATGCATCACGGGAAGACGCAAAGAAGAGGTCGTTCTTTGCGACTTCCCGTGAGATTCTTTAGAGATTGGCTACTCAGGGTCGCTCAAGTATATAATCGCCTTTGGATTTTCGATTAGAGCCCGTTATGAACTATTTAGCTCAAAAACGAGTATAGAAGGCCCTGTTAGGCCTTTAGTCGGACAATTCATAAACGACTATGGATATCATCCGGTACGCTCCGGCCAAGAATCGTTGATTCTGAATTGATTTCGACGATTGAAGTTCATAGCACGCTCTAGGGGATTGGGGAGAGATTTACGATTACGGAAGCCATGATTCAGGGGGATTTCGGGGATTGATATAACGGCCCATACTGCGGCATATCTCCCTCTTTTTCAATCGAAAATCCAAAGGCAACTCTATACTCCAGTGAACCTGAGTAGGCAATCCCGGAGGAATCCACGGGAAGCCGCGAAGGCGCAAAGATGAGGTCTTTCTTCGCGGCTTCCCGTGATGCATCTGGCATGGTTGGGTCTATCAGGTATATAATCGTCAACCGAATTCTTCCAATCGAAAATCTAAAATCCAAAATCGAAAATCCTCCCCTCTCCCAGCACCAGCATCGATGAGTCCCCGTAGCTCAGGAAGCGATATCCCTTCTCCAGCGCTTCGGTGTAGACGCGGCGCCAGAGATCGCCCCCCAGCAGGGCCGCCACCAGCAGGATAAGCGTGCTGTCGGGCTGATGGAAATTGGTGATGAGCGCATCGCAGCAACGGAAGCGATAGCCGGGAACGATGATGATGCCGGTACGGCCGGACACCGTATCGGCCGAGCGCGCGATGCGCCAGCGCTCCACCGCTTCGAGAGCTTCCGGTAGATCGGGGAGATCCCCCCGCTCCGATTCCAGCCGGTAGGGGTCCCACTGCTCCACCAGCAGCTCTCCGGTCATCTCATCGGAATAGCCGGTTACCAGGCGCGCGCCGAACCAGTAGAGCGATTCCAGCGTGCGAAGGCTGGTGGTGCCAACCACGATAAGCGGATGCCCGGGGCTAGCCCGCCGGTTCCGTGCCTGATCGATAAGCGCCGCCAGCGCCGCCGCCGATACAACGATGCGCTCCTGGTGCATCTCATGAGACGCCACATCCCCTTTCACCTGCTTGAACGTGCCGGCCCCGACATGCAGCGCCACATGCGCCATCCGCACCCCCCTGTCCCGCAGCTCACCGATAACCGCGGGGGTGAAATGCAGCCCGGCCGTTGGAGCGGCCACCGCCCCCTCGTGCCGCGCATAGACGGTCTGGTAGGCCAGGGCATCATCCTCGGTGGCCTCCCGCTTGATATACGGCGGCAGAGGAATACGCCCCACCACCTCGAGAAGATCGGCCATGCTCATGGCGGCCGGCTCCCAGCGGAAGCGGACGGCGAAGCCCTCCTCGCACCGTTCCAGCAATGTGGCATGCAGCTCCAGATCCCGGCCGCCGCCGGAGAACCGGCCATGCAGCTCCCCCTCGCGGGCGAACTTCCTGGCCCCTCCCACCATGCAGAGCCAGACCCCCTCCCCGGTTGCTGCCAGGGCCACGGCGGGATCGTGCGAGGGGGCGATAGGCTCCAGCAGGAACAGCTCCACGCGGCCGCCGGTCTCGCGCTGCATCACGATACGGGCGCGCACCACCCTCGTATCGTTCAGCACCAGGAGCGCATCCGGCGGGAGGAGCGATGGGAGCTCGCGGAACATCCGGTGCTCGATGCTCCCCCCGGCGGTCCGGCACACCAGCAGCCTGCTGGCATCGCGCTCCGGCAGAGGGCGCTCGGCGATCCGCTCGGGCGGAAGCGTATAGGAATAATCAGCCAGAGAAACGGACGGGATATAGGAGTTCGGAGTCATGATGCAATTTAGGGCCTGGCTGCGAGCAGTGCTCGGTTTTTAGAGTTCGATGCTCAGGAAGGGATTTCAGGGATGGGTCCGTAGCCAGTCCGCGGGCTGCGCCCGCTGCCGGTAGTCCGTCGTCGTTACGACCGGCAGTATCCTGGTTTCGGGTCGTTCCGGTTGTACCCCACGGAGCTTCTCCCCGATCGAAAATCGTACATCGAAAATCGTACATCCCCCATTCCCCCGGATTTGTATTAATTTTGCCCTATGGCAACAGAGGATGACGATATCTCCTTTATCGAAGGGGAACAGATAGAAAAGGACTGGGGATGGTGGAGCAACTTTCTCCAGCGGGAATACTACGGATCGCCGGCGGAGCAGCCGGCGTGGATAGCGGCGGCCGCGGCGGTGGCACGGGAGATCGATCTGCGGGCCGGTACCCGGGTGCTGGATCTGGGCTCCGGCTGCGGTGAGATGATCCTGCAACTGGCCCTGCGGGGCGCCGATGCGGTCGGCGTGGAACGCTCCGTGCCGCTGGTGGAATACTGCCGCCAGGAGGCCGCCAACCGGGGCGTCAGGGCCACGTTCATCGCGGCCGATATGTTCACCTTCCAGCCGGAAGAGAAGTTCGATGCCGTGCTCTCGCTGAACACGAGCTTCGGCTACGGCTCCGACCAGGAGAACCGGGAACTGATCGGGAGGATCGGGAGCTGGCTGAAGCCGGGGGGAATATTCTACTGCGATCTGATCTCGGCGGACCACGCCGAGGCGTTCGGCTGCTGGAACGATGAAGTGGCCGGCGGGCGCTTCATCGTCGACAACAGCTATGATCCCGAGGAACGGATCATGACGAGCTATCCCACCTGGATATCGCCCGATGGAACCACGATCTATCTGGCCCCCACCCCGGAGATCGTACGGCTCTACACCCGCCAGCAGATGGAAGAGATGATGCGGGGTGCGGATATGGAGCCGAAGCGCCTGATGCGCGCCATGGGGCGGAGCTTCCGCCAGGACGAGCCGCAGATGCTCACCACCTGGAGCGCGCGCAAAAGCATGGAAACCGGGGCCGGCCAGTAGCGCCGGTCGCCCCCTGCACCCCTGCGGCCGGACATACTCCGTCATACACCGGCCGACAACACATTCCCGCGCCCGTGCGTCTTACGCAATATGGTTGAGACCTTTATCACGTACATACGCACGCTCCGGTTCATCGGTCCGGAGCTTGAGAAGCGGTACTTCAGGATCTTCGGCGATCTGGAGTACGACCTGCTTGCGCTCCGCATCGAAACGTCCGTGATGCTCTACCGGCTGCGCGAGGTGAAGCGCCGCATGCACGCCTGCGCCTGGGTCAACGCCGAGGATGAACGGAGCATCAGCGTCACCTCCCACGAGTTGAACGAACATCTCTACGACCAGCTGGAACGGCTCCACAACCGGATCACCGAGGCCAAGGGCTTCCGCTACGACCAGGAACGGGAGCGCGAGGGAATGTTTCTGCTGAACGATATCGCCACAGCAGTGCTCGGCCTGGAAGATCCCGCCCGCCGCAAGAGCGAGCAGATGACCCTGGACCAGGCATGCGCCGCCTACAGCCGCCTAGATATCAGCGAACTGATCGACCTGCACGACGCCGTGCAGCAGCTTCTGGCGCTGGAACGCCGCGAACAGCCCGATCCGAACGAACAGCAGCAGTGGCAGCACCAGCTCGAAGAGATCTGCGGACGTTATCCGCTCCGCTACGCACGGGCGCTGGAAACCCCGAGCGGCATCGAAGAACGTATGGAAAAGCTGAAGCGAAGGATAGAGACCGAACAGGAACGACTGGAACGGCTCGGCATGATCTACACCGGAGCCATCCGCTCCATGCGATTCAGGAATTGAGGTGGATGGTTGTAGTGCTTACGTACTTCGGGACAAGGTTTCTGACATTCTGCGCTGTGCTGCCCCGGAGTGTGGCTCCGCGAGACCTGCTGCTGCCACCGCGGGCGGAGTCAAACTCCGTGCGAAGGGTGTAAGGAGATAGGAGATAGCAGCAGAGATGCAAGGGAACGTGAGCCCGGACTGCCGGCAGCTCCCGGACTCATCGACTCCCGCACTCCCCCTTCTCATCAATCCCCCATTCCCCATTCATGGTACGCAAACAAACCAATATCCTCATTGTGGGGGATCGTGTGCTGATCCGCCCGGATGGTCCCGCCGACCGCACTTCGCACGGGCTTTATCTTCCGCCGAGCGTCGGCGACCGCGACCAGGTACAGACCGGCCATATCATGAAAGTGGGACCCGGCTACCCGATCCCGAACCCGAATTTCTCCGAGGACGAACCGTGGTCGCAACGTGAAGCCGCCCGCTACATCCCGCTTCAGGCGCAGGAGGGGGATCAGGCGCTCTTCCTTCGCAAGGAAGCCATCGAGATCGAGTTCAACGGCGAGAAACTTCTGATAGTCCCCCAGCCGGCTATCCTGATGCTGGTGCGCGATGAACTGCATGAGGAACTGTAGGAAGAGACCGGTGGTCAGGTGCGCGGCACAGCCAGAGCGTCCGTGAGGGATGCGCGGGCCGCCCCCGCTGGCGCTGGTTCGTGGCCGTTAGTCATGATGCCTCCGGCCATCCTGCTTCTGACATTATGCAATAACGGCATCAGGCTGGTGAGCAGTGCCCGGCAGCCTTCGGCCGGATCGCAACGAGAAACGGGGAAGCAGCCAGGCCGCTTCCCCGTTTCTATCATTTCCGCACCACGGCGCGGGCGCCTACGCGCTCATCGCCACATGAGGCTTGTTGGAGTTGGCATGCTCCTGCACTTCAAGCCAGCGCTCGGCATCGATGGCGGCCATGCAGCCGGAGCCGGCGGCCGTGATCGCCTGGCGATAGACGTGATCCTGCACATCGCCGCAGGCGAAAACCCCTTCCACACTGGTATAGGTGCTCTTCCCCCTGGTGACCAGATAGCCGTTGGAATCCATCTCCAGCCGCCCGGCGAAGATCTCCGTGTTCGGCTTGTGGCCGATCGCCACGAACACGCCGTCGGTGGCGAACGGACGGGTCTCCCCGGTGATGGTATCACGCAGGGTCACACCGGTCACGGTCTTCTTCGGGTCGGTCTCGCCATGAATCTCCACCACGTTCGAGTTGTAGATCACCTCGATCTTGGGATTGCTCAGCGCCCGCTCCACCATGATCTTGGAGGCACGGAACTCATCGCGGCGATGCACGATGGTAACCTTGCTGCAGAAGCGGGTAAGGTAGATGGCCTCCTCCATGGCGGTATCGCCGCCGCCGACGATGATGACCTCCTGATTGCGGAAGAAGAAGCCATCGCATGTAGCGCAGGCCGAGACGCCGTAGCCCATGAACGCCGTTTCCGAGGCGATGCCGAGCAGGCGTGCGCTTGCGCCGGTTGCCACGATCAGCGAATCGCAGGAAAGGCTGCGGCCGCGATCGCTCTTCAACTGGAACGGGCGCGAGGAGAGATCCACCTCAGTGATATGCTCAAAGCGGCAGTCGGCACCGAAGCGCTGCGCCTGCTTGCGGAAGATATCCATCATCTCCGGCCCCTGCACGCCATGCTCGAAGCCGGGGAAGTTCTCCACCTCGGTGGTAATCATCAGCTGGCCGCCGGGAAGATTTCCCTCGAAGATCACCGGGCTGAGGTTGGCACGCGCCGTATAGAGCGCCGCGGTAAGCCCGGCGGGACCGGAACCGACGATGATGACCTTATGGTGCTCGACGCCGTCTCTCATCTCCCCCGCGTGGTGGGGTGCGCCGACCGGAGTACCGTTATTCTGTTCTTGTTCCATGATTCTTTCTATCGGAATTGCCGTTTCTCATATACGACGTATTCATGAGGCCAGTGTTGCCTGCCGCATAAACATAGCACAGCCCGCTATTTCTCCTGCAAGGTCATCGCCTCGCGGAGCAGTTCCTTGATCGATGTCAGCTTCTGGCGCAGCAGCTCTATCTCCCCCGGCGCCACCGCCTTGGAGACCGGCTTCTGGTAATAGATCTCCAGGGCATTCAGCTCCAGAAGCGAATCGGTGAGGATGGAAAGGGAGGTCGTGATCCGCCCCTTCACATCGCCATGACGGAAGATCTGATCGTCCAGTTCCTGATCGTACTGCGGAGGAAGCATGGGGATTTTCGATTGACGATTTTAGATTGACGAAAAGTCCGTGGTCAGTAGCCAGTCCG
>JBMDXA010000108.1:0-9061 GCA_048594725.1 Candidatus Kapaibacteriota bacterium | reverse complement strand
CGGCTGGATACCGTGCGGCATATCTTCTTCGATACCGTCGGGGTGTTCCCCCTCGGCGAAAACGTCGTCTCCGTGGCGGTCGCCGATCTGGAGGCCGATGGGGTCAACGATCTGATCGTCACCACCACGGGCGCCACCTATGCCATCGGAACGCGGCTTACACGGCCGTTCGGGACGATAGCGCCGGAGCAGGCGAGCTACTGCCCGGCCGACAGCGTGAAGATCCGCTGGAGCCGGCGCGCCGGCGGCGGGCAGGACGGTGTGCGTGTGACGCTGATGAAAGGGGCCGATCCGGTAGAGGTGCTGGCCCACCGGCATCTGCTGGGGGGCATCAATCCCCTGAACCCCGGCGTGGGACGCGACAGCATCACCATACCAACGGCGGGGCTGGCGCCCGGAGCCTACAGGATACGGCTGGAGGATACGGTGGTGGCATCGCTGGATGATTTCAGCGCCGAGTTCACCATCGAGCGGCCGGCAATCGCCGATTTCAGCGTGGATGGAGGAAGCAGCCCCGCATTCGGCAATCCGGTGAGCCTTAACGCCGCTCTGGTCTGCTCCGATTCCGTCCGGGTGCTTCGTTCCTACGACGGCGTCAACTGGGATACGCTCGCGACCGTGGCGGCCGTGCCCGGCACCGGAACCGGCTCCAGCGTAACGGCCCAGGCAATGCTCGCCTGCCCCCCCGATCTCCTCTGCGGGGGCTCCGAACCGGTCGAAATCCGTTTCAGGCTCGCCGATGCGCGTACCGGGGCGCTCTCCCCGGAGCAGTCGGTGCTGGTGCCGGTGCCGCAGTTGCAGGTGCGGCTGGACGACTCCACCAGCATGAGCCGCCGCAGGACGGTGGCCTGGGACTCGGCGGATTTCCAGTGCGGCACGCTGAACGTGGCGCTGGTGGCCGAAAACGGTGAGAGAACGCTTCTGGCGAGCGATGTTCCGGCCGCGAACGGGCAATACAGCTTCCTGATCCGGAGCACCGAGAGCAGCTCGTTCCGGGTGCAGATCTGTTGCGCCGATGAGGTAAACCCGTCGTGCGGCTACGGCCTCTCCGCCCGATTCGAGATACCGGAGCTTCCCCGTGGCAATTATGTGGCACCGAATCCCTACAATCCCTCTACCAGCGCCCATGCGGCCGGCGCCACCATTGTCTACACTCTCGATGCGCCGGGGGCGGTCAGCGTCACGATCGTGGATGCATCGCGGGCGGTGGTGCGGCAGCTTCTCGACGGCGAGCAGCAGGAGACCGGACGGCAGAGCATACAGTGGGATGGAACCAATTCACGGGGTGAGATTGTCTCCGGCGGCACATATATTTGTATTATTCGAACAGGTTCCGGCGAACAGATCCTCCTCCCAATCATAGTCACGAAGCGCTGATGCGGCGATATCTACTCCTTTCCTCCCTTGTTGCGGCACTTCTGGCCGCTCCGGCCGGTGACGCCCTTGCCCTTGCCAGGCCATCGGAGGTCTTCGGGGCCCGCAACGATGTCACCCAGCAGCCCGATCCGAAGAAGCGGGATATCACCGCATCGGTGGCCCGTTCCTCCGAGAACGAGACCCTGACGCTGAACGTGAACTTCCCGGAGAACACCAGCACTCTCAGGGTGGCGCTCTACAACATCCTCGGCAAACTGATCGAGGTGCACCCGATGACCAGCGCATCGCAGGGGGACCAGATCTTCCGCTTTATCACCCGCGGGCTCCCCAGCGGGCCGTATATCATCGTACTGGAATCGAGCGGACAGAGAATCGTCAACAAGGTGATGGTCTCCAGGTAGCAGGGAGCGGAGCGCGCACCGGAATGACGTACCGGGATGGATTACTCTACCGGTTGGTATCCGGTTGGTTGTCCGTAGTCCGTGGCGGCCGGAGCCGGTTCGGGCGAAGTTCTACTCCGCTCGCTTCAGTGTTCGCAGGGTTCGCGGAGTCAAACTCCGCGACAACGCATTACGGTGGGACAGCCGCTCCTGTTGTATGGATGATTGGCCGATAGTGCCGGCTGCATGCGTGGCCCGTAGCTGTTATAACCGGTAATGCTAGTGCGGTTCCGGTACAGCGCGCGACTGACCACTGACTCTGGACCTTCCCCAATCGGAAATCTAATATCGTCAATCGAAAATCCATATCACTTCTTCTGGCGCTCTTCCCGGTTCTGGGAGGGGCCGCGCATGCGCAGGAGGTGGGAGGATATGCCGGGGCATATCTCCGGGCCGGAACGCTGGCGCAGGAGATAGCCATGGGGGGAATCTATTCCCCGTTCCTGCCGAACGCCTCGGCGATCTTCAGCAACGGCGCCTCGCTGGCGCGATTGCAGCACTCATCGGCGGTGCTCTCGGCCTCGTTCCTGCCGGAGAACCAGCAGTATCTCCTCCTGGGCTTCGGACTGAAGGCTGGGGAGTCGGCGGGGATAGGCTTCGGGATGCTCCGCTACGGGATCGGCGATGTGGAGGGATATTCGCCGGAGGAACGGCCGCTGGGAGCGTTCGGCGCCGACGACTTCGCATTTTCGGTGGGGGGCGGCCTCGCCATCGGCTCCGCCTCGCTCGGCGCCACCTTCCGCTACCTGCTCAACAATATCGACAATGTGGGACGAACCGGCTCCGGCTACAGCGTCGATCTCTCCGGAGCGATGGAGTTCGAGACCACGATCGCAAGCCGCGACTGGATGCTCTTCACGCTGGAGCTGAACAATATCGCGGGCGAGATGCGGGACGGCCATGAAGTGCTCCCCTGGGAGGCACGGCTCGGCGCATCCTATGTGTATCCTCTGGAAGAGGAGAGCATCACCACCCGTCCCGATCCGAGCGGCCTGCCGGCCACTAGCCGGGTGAAGCCGAAAGCCTACCTGCAGGGGGCTGCCGAGGGACGCCTGGCGCGGTTCGATTCCAGCGCCTCGTACAGTTTCGCCCTGGAGGCGGTTCCCCTGGCGAATGTGCCGGTGGGGCTTCGTGCCGGGGGGAGCTCCAACGGCGACCTTGCCGGCGGATTTTTCCTGACGCTCCCCTGGGAGTTCGCGCGGAACCTCCGCCTGGATTTCGCCTCGCGGCGCGAGTACGAGGCCGGCAGGATCACCCATCACGTCACCCTTATCGGCGGGTTCTAGCCGGGGTCCCTCTCCCCCCGTCCCCTTCCCTCTTCCGGAACCCATTGGCGGCGCTTCTGCCCATCTGGCACCGCATCCCCCGTGCTTCCGTATATTTGCCCTCCGACAAGGCGGCCCATCGCCGCATCCTCCCGGCGGGAAGCATCCCAGCGCCGGAAGGAGGAAACCGGATTCCCCTCGTGAACAATCGCTGACATGCCCAGAACGATCGCTCTCGCCGCCGACCATGGTGGCGTTCACTACAAGAACCGCATCGCCGAGATGCTCCGCGCCGAAGGGTACGACGTGCTCGATTTCGGCACCGATTCCACCGAATCGACCGATTACCCCGATTACGCCCGGAAAGCCGCCGAGGCGGTCTCGCACGGCCAGGCCGGGGAGGCCATCCTGGTCTGCGGCTCCGGCATCGGCGTCTCGATTGTGGCGAACAAATCCAACGGCGTGCGCTGCGCCAACTGCCTTACCCCGGAGATGGCCCGTCTGGCACGCGAGCACAACCACGCCAACGCCCTTTCCATCGGCGAACGGCTGGTGGACTGGGAGACCGCCCGGGAGATCGTGGAAACGTTCCTGAACACTCCCCCCTCCCCCGATCCCCGCCATACCCGGCGCGTGGAGAAGATCCATACGCTGACGGGGTGCTAGAATTTTCGATTGACGATTTTCGATTGATGAGAAAGTCCGTGCTCAGTCGTCAGCCGCCGTTAGAGGGGAACAGCCTTATAGCCCTGTAGTTGCAGCAGCAACGGCCACGGACTACGGACAGCGGGCGCAGGCCGCTCACGGACTACGGACTCCGGCGCATACCTGCGGATGGACCGCAATTCGCAGCCGGAACCCGCGCCCCGTAACATAAAAAGACAATATTTCAGCTTCATTCCGTGCCCTCGGAACGGCGATAGTTCTCTATCATGCCGGGATATTCCGGGCATCGGACCGGAACGTCCCGTCCCGGCTCCCCGGCACGGACTACTGATTACGGACCATATACTCATGTACGACACTCTCCGCACCCAGGACCCCGAGCTTTTCCAAGCGATCGCGGGGGAGATCTACCGCCAGAACGAGAAGATCGAGCTGATCGCCAGCGAGAACTTCACCAGCCAGGCCACGCTCGAAGCGCAGGGCTCGGTGCTGACCAACAAGTACGCCGAGGGATATCCCGGCCGCCGCTACTATGGAGGATGCGAGTGGGTGGATGTGGCCGAAACGCTGGCGCAGGAGCGTGTCAAGAAGCTCTTCGGCGCCGAATACGCCAACGTGCAGCCGCACTCCGGCTACTCGGCCATCATGGCGGTCTACTTCTCGTTTCTCCAGCATGGGGATGTGGTGCTCGGCATGGACCTTTCGCACGGCGGCCATCTTACGCATGGCTCGGCGGTGAACTTCTCCGGCAAGTTCTACAAGTTCGTCTCCTACGGGATCGATCCGGCCACCGGCTATATCGATTACGACGACGTGCGCGCCAAGGCACGCGAGCACAAGCCGAAGATGATTACCGTGGGCGCCTCCGCCTACAGCCGCAATATCGATTACAAGATCTTCGGTGAGATCGCCCGCGAGGTGGGTGCGTTCCTGATGGCCGATATCGCCCATCCGGCCGGCCTGATCGCCAAGGGATGGCTGGATTCCCCGGTGGAGCACTGCCATGTGGTGACCTCCACCACCCACAAGACCCTGCGCGGGCCGCGCGGCGGCATGATTCTGCTGGGGCGTGATTTCGAGAACCCGTTCGGCCTTACCGCTCCGAAGTCGGGGCGGGTGAAGATGATGTCCGAGATCATCGACAGCTGGGTGATGCCGGGAATCCAGGGGGGACCGCTGATGCATGTGATCGCCGCCAAGGCCGTGGCATTCGGCGAGGCGCTCACCGACGAGTTCCGGAACTATACCGGCCAGGTGATCCGCAACGCCCAGGCGCTGGCCTCGGCGCTGGTGGACCGCGGTTACAACATCATCTCCGGCGGCACCGACAACCATCTGATGCTGGTCGATCTGCGGAACAAGGGGCTTACCGGCAAGGCGACCGAGAACGCACTGGACGCGGCGGGTATCACCTGCAACAAGAACGCCGTGCCGTTCGACGACAAATCGCCGCTGGTAACCTCCGGCATCCGCCTGGGATCGGCAGCGATGACCACCAGGGGGATGAACGAGGGAGATATGGGACGGATCGCCGAAATGGTGGATCGTGTTTTGAGCGATGTGAAGGATGAGTCCCTCCAGAAGAACGTCAAGGAGGAGGTCCGGGAGTTCTGCTCCGGCTTCCCCCTGTATCCGGAGATCTTCGCCGAGGCCGGCCCCCGTCCGGAACTCCCGGCCGAAGCGGCCGCCTGAGCCCGGCCCAGGCACCGGAATCCATAGACGGCGGGGTGCCGTATTCCATAGTGGCGCCAAAAGCGGCCCCACGGCGATGACTGCGGGAACCGCGTTGGGGGGATCGCCCCGCCACCGGTTCCCCCGGCCAACGCCCCTCCCGCATTTCTGACTATTTCGCGCGGACGACAATGCCCATGATGGACGACGATCAGGATCATACGGAACAGGATTCGCGGAAGCCGGATTCCCGGCGGGAAGATATCCCTCTCCCCGGCGAACTGCTGCCTCAGGAGGAGAGCCGGCCGGAACCGGAAGCGGGCTACCGGGATGAGGGGCATATCCCCTACCAGGATGAGGAGTGGAACAGCCCCGGCGCCGATCGCCTTATCCCTCCTCCCCCATCCGAACTCGACCCGATCATCGACGAGGAGGAGTTCGAGGAGCCGGAGGAAGAGGGGGGGATGGGATTCTTCGATCACCTCGAAGAGCTCCGCTCCCGGCTGATAAAATCGTTGCTGGCACTGGCGGTGACCTCGGCGCTCTGCGGATACTTCTACAAGGAGATCGTGGAGAACGTGCTGCTGGCCCCGGCGGTCAGGGCCAAGCTGACGCTCATCAACACCGAGCCGATGGGACAGCTCACCATCACCCTGCAGGTGGTTATCATCAGCGGCCTGATCGTGGCGATCCCGTTCATCATCTGGCAGTTCTGGGGCTTCGTGAAGCCGGGGCTCTACCAGAACGAGCGCCGTTACGTGAGCGCCATCGCCATCGCCACCATCTTCTGCTTTCTGGGAGGTGTGGCGTTCGCCTATTTCGTGATGATCCCGACCTCGCTCGATTTCATCCGAAGTTTCATTCTGGAGGGGGTCACCAATACGATCGCGGTCTCCGCCTACTTCAGTTTCATTCTCGGATTCATCCTGGCCTGCGGGGTGGTCTTCGAGATGCCCATCCTGAGCTATGCCCTCTCCCGCTTCGGCGTCATCACCCCGGTGTTCCTCCGGAAGTACCGCCGCCATGCGATCGTCATCATCCTGATCCTGGCCGCGATCATCACTCCCACGCCCGATCCGATCAACCAGATGTTCATGGGAGTGCCGCTGTATATCCTCTATGAAATCAGCATCCTGGTATCGGCGGCGGCATCGCGCAAGCGTGCCGAGGCGATCGAGGAGGCGATAGAAGAGGGAGAGATCAAGATATAACCCTGCGGCCCGCCGCCCCCGCCAGGGAGCAGCTCCCGATGGGGGCTCCCCCCCCTCCGGGAGGATACGATAAAGGGCGGGCCTTATTCCTTTCCGGACCACTCCGCCGGGAACCATGCCCCGTGGCATCCTCCCCGGCCCATC
The DNA here is from genome assembly GCA_048594725.1 of Candidatus Kapaibacteriota bacterium. Classification (GTDB taxonomy): domain Bacteria; phylum Bacteroidota; class Ignavibacteria; order OLB7; family OLB7; genus JAFDZV01. The sequence continues at coordinate 2,287 of JBMDXA010000108.1, read as the reverse complement.
TGCCGCACACCGAACGGCTACAGACTCTACACAATGGATCTAGGTACGATTTCCCAGCCCATAGAAGGCCACCTGAAGGAATTCCGCCGGTTTTTCCGCGACTCGATGCAATCGAAGATGTTGCTTCTGGACATCGTGGTGCGGTACATACTCCGGCAGAAGGGGAAGCAGGTGCGCCCGATGCTGGTGATGCTGGCCGCCGAAGTGGCCGGCGGCATCTCCCAGCGCACCTTTGTGGCCGCCACGATGGTGGAGCTGCTGCATACCGCCACGCTCGTTCATGACGACGTGGTGGACGAGGCCGACGAACGCCGCGGCCTCCCCTCCATCAACGCCGTCTGGAAGAACAAGGTATCCGTGCTGGTAGGGGATTATCTCCTCTCGCGCGGATTGCTGGTTGCCGTGGAGCACAACGAGTTCGGCTTCCTGAAGATCACCTCCGAAACCGTCAAGCGGATGAGCGAGGGGGAGCTTCTCCAGATCCAGAAATCGCGCAAGCTCGATATCCAGGAGGAGGAGTATTTCCGGATCATCTCCGACAAGACCGCCTCGCTGATCGGCGCCTGCTGCGAGCTGGGGGCCTCCAGCGCCACGGCCGACCCCGCTGCCTGCAATGCGCTCAGAACCTACGGCGAGATGGTGGGCATAGCCTTCCAGATCCGTGACGATATCTTCGATTACGTCTCCACCGGCGCGGCCATCGGCAAGCCGACCGGCAATGACCTGAAGGAGAAGAAGCTGACGCTCCCGCTGATCTACTCGATAAACCAGGCCCCCCGCAAGGAGGGAAAGAAGATCCTGACCCTTATCAAGAAGGGAGAGGAATCGGAGGAACGCTCACGCACGGTGCGCGAGTTCGTGACCCAGTACGGCGGGCTGGTCTACGCCGAGAAGACCGCCGTGGAATACTGCGCCCGCGCCCGCGAGGCGATAGCCGGGTTCCCGGATGGCCCCGCCAAGCGCTCCCTGCTGGAGTTCATCGAGTTCGCCCTGAAGAGAAATGCGTAGGAAGAGGTCCGTGGTCGGTATGCGGCCTGCGGCCGCTGTCAGTAGTCCGTGGCCCTTACTCCTGAAACTGCCAGATCTTCATGCGATTGCAGAAGAACGGACTCGGAGAACCGGATCTCGACCACCGGCATTCCTCCAATCGAAAATCGTCGATCGAAAATCGAAAATTCCTAACTCCTCTTCCCCTCGCTTCGTTCTTCAGGGGGATCGGGGCGCAATGCCCCGGCCCGTTCGTTCCAACTACTACTCGTATGCGCACCAACGTACTCCCTCTGCTCGTTTCGCTCGGGCTCATTGCCTCGGCTGCCGGTTCCACGCTGGCGGCCGCCCCCATCCATGACGCGGCGAAAAAAGGGAACACCAAGCAGCTTCTCCGCCTGCTGAAGAACAGGAAGGCCGATCTGGCGAATGCGCGCGATCAGGAGGGGATGACCCCGCTCCACTATGCGGCCGACGGCAACCACGACAAGGCCGTGGCGCTCCTGCTGGAGAATGGCGCCGAGGTGGATGCGCGCGCGGGCAAGGGAAACATCACCCCCCTGATGATCGCAGCGGCCAGAAAGGCGATGGCAACGGCCGATCTGCTGATAGCCAATGGCGCCGACGTCAACGCGACGAGCGATAACGCCGGAAGCCCCCTCCACTTCGCAGCCCGCGCCGGGGATCTGGCGATGGTGCAGCGCCTGCTGCTGCGCGGCGCCGACAAGAACGCACAGGACAAGAACGAGGGGTGGTCGCCGCTCCACTACGCCACCTTCTTCAAGAACCACGATGTGGTCCGGTACCTGCTCGCCGATAGCGTCATCGCCGACTCCCGCGCCCACCGTGGGTATACGCCGATGCATATCGCCGCGGAGCTTGGCGATATCAGGACCATTGAAATGCTGCTGGATGCCAGGGCCGACCCGAACACGCAGACCATGACCGGGCGCACCCCGCTGCACGAGGCGGCACGGCGCGGCAGGCTGGAAGCGGTGAAACTTCTGCTGGATGCCGGCGCCGATCCCACCATCAAGGATGAATACAGCGCCACCGCGCTGGAAGAGGCCGCCCAGTACGAGCATACCGAAGTGGCCGAATTGCTTCGCGGACACGCCAGCGCCAGATAACCGGGGACTCACTCAGGTTCCTTCCTTCAGCAAGAACCCGCTCCCCCGGCCGGCAGCTCGGCACACGCCCCTCACCGGCGCCCGCTCCATATCTCCCGGAACCCATGAAGGGACGATGGCACTAACGCGCTAGTCCCTTCCGCATACCCAGGCGCGCGTCCCCGCCCTCC
>JBMDXA010000107.1:0-45480 GCA_048594725.1 Candidatus Kapaibacteriota bacterium | reverse complement strand
GCGTGGTGGGGTCTGGACGGTCCGCTGGGAGGTGGTGGCTGGGGAGGATGGGGCGGCTGGGGAAGCGGGATGGGGCCCGGATCTGGCGGCTTGGGTGTTGACACCGACACCACAAAGAAGGGGCATATCTGGCCCGAAGAGACGAATAGCCCATTTACTAGCTGCGTTGTAGGCACCGTTCAAGGAGGCTATTCCCGATGTGCATGCTGGGTACCGCAGAGCGCCGTTGCTGACGGAGCTGGAAGAAGATTTGGGACGTGCGGCATCTACACAAAAGAGTATGCTCTTGGCAAATGTTTTTATACAGGTCAGGGGTGCTACTCATATCAATAAAGAACGATTGATAACGAGTATGTCATAAAGCCCGGTTGCTTTCCGGGCTTCTGTTTTGCCCCCATACCCCCGCTCAATCACTGGCTTCGGAGGCGCGCATCCGCACCCGTACGGCTTCGGTGAGCCTGCCCATCCGTTCCAGCACCTGGCAGAGCCGCTCCATGATCTCCTCATCCTCCGGCATCGTGGCAAATCCCCGGCGGAGCAATTCCTCCGCGCCCGATGCATCCCCCTCCTCCAGCAGCCTGTCGGCAAGGCCGATCAGCGTTCCCCGGATGCGCACCTCGAACTCCACGCGTGCGGCCTCGAAGAAGCTCTCGTACAGGCCGGGGAAGGGAACCTCCCCGTCGCTCAGATCCAGCACCGCAACCAGGGCGTTCAGCGCGCGGGCCAGAGCCCCCTCGCGGATGGCGGCATCGGCCTCCTGAAGCAGCCGGTGGGCGTTCAGCAGATCCACCTCCACCAGTTCGTTGTTGAGCCGGGAGACCTCCCGTTCGGTGACTACCGCATCGTATCCCAGCACCTCTCTGAGCCGGTAGACAGCATCATTGAGCGCTTTGCGTTCACGTTCGGGGTCGTCGTTCTCCCCGCCGGAGATCAGGCGGCACATCTCGCGGAAGGAGAGGGGTTTGCTGAGCATGCGGTCGGCCACGAGCATGCCCAGGAACTTGCTGACGCGCGGTCCCCGCAACCGCTGCGGTTCGGTTCCCGGCTTCTCCACCTGGATGGTGCCGATCATCGACACCTTGACACGGCCGGAGTCCTCGCTGGCCTGCCGGGGCTGATGGCGCTGGCGGAGTCCCGCTACTATCCCGAGCCATCGTTTCTTTTCTTTTGCTCCCAGGTAACCGCCGTAATCCTCCAGCAGCGGGGCCATGATCGTCCAGAGTTCCTGTCCGGCAAGCCATTCCATCCTGCGCCCCAGCATATCGGCGATCGCGGGGCCGAGTTCCGCCAGGAGGCCGGGATAGCGTTGGTCCTCCGAGAGCCGTTGCAGCGCTTCGAGGGTACCGCGCAGGGTGATGACCTCGAACAGCTCGTAGACATCCTCGCGGAGCACCGTGGTGGCGGCGGCCACCAGTTGTTCGCGGGAGATCTCTTCTCCCAGGAGCGCCTTCAGCAGATCGGCCAGCTTGTGTTCCTGATCGCCATAGCTCATCGCATCATGGAGCCCGGCGGAGCCCTCGTCGTGCAGGTGGAAGAGGATCACCTCCGCCATATCCAGCACCGGATATTCGCTGCCGATACGGCGGGCCATCATCACGGCCCATCCGATATCGCCGCGCAGGATGCCGGCGCCTGCTATGTACTGCGTCAGATTCTCGCGCAGGGTGGCAAGGTTCCAGGGGGCGCTGGAGGAGAGCAGTTTATCCACCTCCGGCTCCACCGCGGTATGGTGGGGGCCCAGCACCGCCTGAAGGAAGAGCCGGATAACCCTGGTATAGCTCAGGGCACGGATCTCCCCGATATCGTTGAACCACCGTACGAACCCGTCGATCAGGCCCGAGAGCTCGTAGAGCCGCCCGGCATACAGGCGCACTCCTATTCTGTTGACCAGAAACCGGTTGGGATGGGAGTCCGGACCATGCTCCAGTTCGTGCATGTACTGGAGCCGTTTTTCGAACTGCTCTCTGTTCTCGAACGCCAGCAGGAGCATCGGCATCAGCAGCCGCTGCAGGCTGGTGCGGAACACCGGATCGTGGTTATCCGAATCGATCAGCTCCTCGGCACGGGCCTGGGCCCGGAGGAACAGCTCGTAGTTCAGCACTCCGCTGGTATCGATCACCCGGGCCAGATAGCGTAGGTAGTTTGCCTGGTAGCGGAGATGCGGATATGCTCCCAGCAGCTCCTCCACCTCATTCCAGAGGGGGATGCACTGGTCCGGGGTGCGGCGGAAGATGGAGGAGTGGAGCGTGCCGTAGGCCCGGAGCCGGTAGTTCAGGAACGCCTCGGTCTCGGCGGTGCGGCTCAGTTCCAGCATTCTGCGCGCGAGAGTGTAGTACTCATCGGTATGCTGGTTGCGCACCTCGATGGTCATTCTGGTGCTTATCATCATCAGATCGCGCAGAGGGGTCTGCCCGGCACCCCAGCAATCCGGGCGAAGTTGCACGATCCGTTCGGCCGCTTTCCAGAGATGGTCGTTCAGGCGCCAGTCGGCGGTGTTGTTCAGCTCCGGGATCATATACTTGATCTGTTCCACCGCCTTCATCACCGTCTCGCATGCCGCATCCACTCCCGGGGCATCCTCTCTGACGATCAGCTGGAACGGGAGCACCGAGTACAGGGGGGTCTTTGCGGCAATCGCCTCCACCAGGGCGGTGGTATCCACCATTGCGGACTCGGCAAAGCGGCGATGGATGAGCGTATGGGTGAACGAGAGGGGAGGGGAGTTTCCGGGACGTTGCGTGAGGGGGCGGGAGGGGGTTTCCGATACCACCAGAATCCCCTTGAAGATCAGCCGTTCTATCACCCCCCGGTCCTCTCTGGTAAGGTATCCGGCGGCCTCGCGGGAGAAGACTTCTCCCAGGCAGGCCAGCCTTTCGGCCATGCGCCGTTCCTCCTCGCTCAGATGGGCGGCCATCCCTTCGGACAGAAGCCGCACGCTCCGTTCCAGCGCCCTGTCGAACTCCTGCCGGGGCACGCCGAGATGCCACAGGTTGGTCTTCTGGTCGCACACCAGCGCGCCGGTTTTCAGCACCCCGCGGAGAGCCGAGCGGAGAGCCAGCGGGTTGCCCAGGGTGGCGGTATAGAGCGATTCGAAGAGCGGCCTGTCCGGCGCGGTGCCGAAGAGTTCCACCCACATCTGCCCCATCTCCTTGTGGTCCAGACCCTGCAGGTGCCACTCGCGCACCACATAGCGTTCCAGCGCCCCCTGTATCACCGGGTCGAACGGTCTGGCCGGGCAGAGCACTCCCAGCGGCTCATCGGCGAGGCTCTGCAAGAGGCGGGAGAACTCCGCAAGCGCCTCATCGGCCAGAAGATGGATATCCTCCACCACCAGCAGGGTGGGGCGCAGCCGTGTAAGCCGCCGCAGTGCCGCCGAGACGTCCGCCGAATTCTCCTCCGGCGCCTGCCGCAGGATGCCCGATGCGGTCCCCGGTTTTGCCAGGGCCCGGGCCACCAGCGGTGCCAGCGAGAGCGCCGCATCCGGGTAGAGTTTTACATGCACCGCCACGCCGCCATCGGCGGCAACCATCGGGATCAGCGCTTCCATCAGGGAGCTTTTTCCCGAGCCCGCCTCCCCAACTACCAGCCCCATGCGTAACGCCGTCGATTCGATAGCCGAACGCCAGAACGCATGCATCTCGGCGAGCTGCTCCGACCTGCCGGTAAAGGGGAGCAGACCATGGTTCAGAAAATCAGCAAGTGCGTGCATGAAGGTCCGAGTTGCCTGATATATCAGCGTAGTATCACAGGGCGCAGTACTTCCGGATATGATCTTCTACAAATGTAGAAAGAAAGAAGGAGCGTGGGAAATGAATACCTGCTGCCGGTAAAAATAATGGTGGTGAGCGAACCATCATGGCAAATTATTGCTCTTAATACACTTTTGGTCGGCTACGACCGCTTTCGCGCGCCGCTGCGACCGGCCGTGGCGATATTGGGAACTATAAAAAAATAGCTTCCCCCCAGGAATTATGATGAGCGAATGCGCAATGCACTATCGGAGCGAACGGTATGCCGATGAACGGTCGCGGCATATGCGTAATGAGGAGAACGTAATGCCCGCCGGTTTCCGTGCGTGCGCATCGTGCGATGCGATCTGCTATCCGGGAGATCGGTACTGCTCCTGCTGCGGCGAGCCGATGGCGGGCAAGGGGCTTGCCACGGGATCACGGGTCTGCCATCCCATCGCCAATTACTGCTCCAATTGCGGGACCCGGCTCGATCTGGATTCCTCCCCCTATGGCCTTATGCTGCGCGAACACCAGCACTGTACCGCGCGCTAGTCCGGTGGAAGGCCCCGTACGGCACTCTTCCCCGGTTTCGATGATGTTGAATGCTCACCGTTCTGCATACAACCCTTGGCCTGCACGGCTCCCTCTTCGTGCGGCCGCTCCCTTGAGAAGGGATGGCGATAAACCTGTGTATCGCCATCCCTTCCAGCTGTTTGCCGATTCTGCTGGAATGTAGGTTCCGGAGTAGCAATGCTCTGCCGGCCAGCCGCAGATCCGCCACATGTGGCAGGCTGCCGATGGAAAATCTGCTCCCATGCATTCCGAATGGAATCTCCTGTGATCTGATAGACCAGCTCGTCCTGGTTTTCGCTCTCCCGCGCGATACGGAAGTGTACCCTTCCCGTGGCACGGGAGAGCTTTGTTTTACGGTGTAGCTCTTTTGTTGGCGGTGGGTCACTGTCCGGGCGTACTATAACGATATCTCCCCAGGGGACCGGCTTCCGGCCGGCGCAACGTTCCGCTTGGCAAAGGGAACAGCGTTGCCTGGTGAGATTCCGTATCACAGTACGACCACTTTTTGCGGTTGCTGCGACCGATCTCTGCCATATTGCGGTGCAGAACTTCTCTCGCCCCTATTTCCTGCCGCCATGGCATCGGGACCGGGCATTGCCGCTGATCGAGAGGCCCACGGTAACCCGCTCCCCGGCATGCAGGGCCAGGGAGCGGGAGCCGAGCTCGATACCTGGAAAACACTTTATTGCGCCGGTACTCCTCTGAAAACCGTCTGTCGATCCCGGCTGATGACGTCCGGTGCCGATGCGGAATTCTACCTGCCCCCGAGCATTTCATCCCTCTCCCGGCGGCTTCCCTAATCTCTTTCCGTCCCGTTCGTTTCACCATCGATTGCCGCCATATGATCGCAACCATGGGAGATCAAAATAAAGCACTCCTATCATTGTTTTCTCAGGATCGGTCGATTATCTTGATACGGTGATGCACTACCGGTGCATGCACTGCTTCCCCGTCTCCTCCCTGGATACTGCAAAGGCGGGGAATGTATCGCTGTAGTACAGTGGCTCATCGCGCGGTGCCCTCTTCGCGCTGGGTCACGTTCACCGGAAGGGTGGGTGTCCCTCGTGATGCCACCCTTTCGTGTTTAGTAGGGGAGGGGGAGCGATCATCACCCCCACCGGCCGTAGACCGGCCATCCTCTACGGGATGACCGGAAGCGCCACGATGAACACCGCCCCCCTGTTTTCACCTTCGCTCTCGGCGTGCAGCGTTCCCCCCATCATCTCGATAAGCTGGCGGCCGATCGCCAGCCCCAGCCCCAGCCCGCCGAACCTCCGGGTCATCGAATCCTGCTCCCCCTGCTCGAACGGCTTGAAGATCCGCTCCAGAGCCTCCGCCGTGATCCCGACACCGCTATCGCGTATCTCCACCAGAATCCGCGAGCCATCCTCCGTGTTGCGCGAGGAGATCAGGACCGTTCCTCCGGCCGGGGTGAACTTCACGGCATTCTTCAGAATGTCCCTGAAGACCTGGTGCAGCCGGTCCGGATCGGCCGCCACCCACGAATGTTCCGCATCGATATTCACGGTAACCGCCAGCCCCTTCTGGCTCAGCGCCCCCTCCATCTCCGAGAGCGCCCCCAGAAGCATGGAGTGGGCATTGGTGTCGATGCTGTTGAGCCGCAGTTTTCCGCTGAACAGCCTGGTCATATCGAGCAGATCCTCTATCAGCCGTATCTCGATAAGGATATTGTTCGATACGATATCCAGCAGCAGGCGTGTCTCGTCGTTGTGATCCGGCTCCCCCTGAAGTGCGGTTATCGCGGTCATCATGGGGGTGAGCGGGGTGCGAAGCTCGTGGCTGAGGATCGCCAGGAACTGGTCTTTCGCCCTGTTGGCTGCCACGGCCTCGTTCCTGGCGGCCAGCAGCGCCTGCTCCATCTTCTTTCGCTCGGTGAGGTCGATGGCGAAGGCCACGCATTCTGAATCCGAATCGGCCAGCAGGGCGCCCCCCACCAGCACGGGGATGCGGGTGCCATCCTTCCGGATATATTCCTTCTCCCACTGCGAGGCCGTGCCATGCTCCCACAGTTCGGCGGTTCTCTCCTGGTCGATGTCCCGGAACTCCTGCGGGGTGATGCCCATCCAGTCCACATCGCCTGCGGCCAGTTCCTCGCGGCTGTAGCCGATCATCTCCAGGAACCGGTTGTTGGCCTCGGAGACCCTGCCGTCGGTATGGGTGAAAAAGACGCCGATGATATTGGCATCCACCAGCCGGCGCATCCTGGCTTCGTTGTGCGCCAGCAGTTCCAGCGCCTGCTGCAGATCGTTCTTGCGTCCGGCCAGTTCGGTTGCCAGCTCCGTAAGGTCGTGCGAGTGGATCGCCACCTCCTTGCGGAGCAGATCCACCGCCCGTTTCATCGAGACCAGATTCTGCGCGCGCGCGCGGAGTTCATAGGCGCTGAACGGTTTGCCGAGATAATCCTGCACTCCCTCTCCCAGCAGCTTCACCAGGGCTTCGTTGCGTGCCTTGGCCGTAAGCAGGAGTATCGGCATCGAGTCGAATTCATGATGATTCCGGAGCAGGTGCACCAGTTGTTCGCCGCTCACTCCCGGCATCATCACGTCGCTCACCACCAGATCGGGGCGGAGATTCAGCGCCGCCTCGTATCCCTCCTGGCCGTTGAACGCGGTTGCCACGCGGAACTGGGAGGAGAGGGTATCGCTGATGAAGTTGCTCATATCCACATTGTCCTCCACCACCAGCACAAGCGGTTTGCTGCTGTCGCCGGAGAAGGAAACAGGGCGTTCGGCGGGCTGTTCCAGTTCCATCACGGTGGGGCGGGCCAGCTCTTCGGTGGTATTCTCGCGGATGATCTCCGCATCCGGTTCAGTATCGGCTCCGAGCGGCAGGGTCACCGAAAAGAGCGCGCCTCCTTCCGGCGCGTCCCCTATCTCCACGGTGCCGCCATGCAGCTCCACGAACTCTCTGACGATGGACAGACCCAGGCCGGTACCGCCATGCTGCCGGGTGGTACCTCCCTGTACCTGCCGGAACCGTTCGAAGACCCTTCCCCGGAGCGCCGGGGGGATGCCGGGACCGCTGTCGCGCACTTCCATCACGGCGGCTCCGCCGCGCAGCTCCAGCGTGCAGCCCACGATGCCGCCGTCGGGAGTGAACTTGAAGGCGTTGGAGAGAAGGTTCAGCAGCACGCGGTCGATCTTCTCCTCGTCGATGGCCGCCGGCAGCTCCGGCGGGGTCTGTACATGCAGCGTGATGGAGCGTTCGGCGCCGGGGAATTCGAAATGAGAGGCCATCCGGCGCACCACCGTGGCAAGATCGGTCCGGGTCCGGTGCAGTTCCATCTTGCTGGCATCCAGCTTGGCGATATCCAGCAGATCGTTCACATGTTTCAGCAGGATGGTGGCGTTCCGTTCCACCACTGCCAGATCGTTCCGCTGGGCCTCGGCGAGCCCCTCCTGGGCGAGCATCTTCTGCACCGGGCCCAGGATCAGCGTCAGCGGGGTGCGAAGCTCGTGGCTGATGTTGGCGAAGAACTGGGTCTTCAGTTCATCCTCCTCCTTCAGGCGGCTGTAGAGCCCTTCCAGCTCGGTCTTGCGGGCATCGGACTCCCGTGCGGCCTGGAGCACATGCAGCACCCGGGGGATGATCGGCGGGAGCACCGCGGCGGTGGCAACCGAGGATATGGCGGTGATAAGCTTCACCGATCCGGAGAGCCAGTACGCCGGCGTCCAGAGCGTTATCACCTCCATCACATGGGTTCCCCCGCAGGCGATGATGAACAGCCCGAAGGCCACCAGCAGCCATTGGAACGGGAGATCCTGGTGCGCCCTGTAGAGCAGATATCCCAGCGTGATGGAGATGATGATATAGGAGAGCCCGATGAAGCTGTCGGAGCCCGCATGAAGGGCCAGCAGCGTCGGGTCCCACAGATAACAATGGCCGTGCGGCATGAAGAATTCGGAGTTCGGCAGCCTGTTCAGAACCAGCATCTGCAACAGAACCAGCAGCGGAATGCTCGCGCCGATGGCGAGCGCGAAACGGAACAGAGGTGTATGGCGCATTGTTGGATCCTTGCATGAACGTTTCTGCCGCATGCGGCCGGTGGGGATGCCGGCTCCGTAAGCGAATGCCGTGGCGGGGATGACCGTGGCATGGTCGCGGTTACGGGGCTCGGTCTTCACTACCGGAGGGCCTGCTCGCATGGAACCGGCAGACATCGATAGAGTGCCCGGAGATATCAGGGGGCTCCGGCGGTATCCGCCGGCATTCGAAAACCTATGGTGGGGGACCGGAGCAGCGCGCCCGCCTGCCGGGCGGTGGCTGCCGAAAGATCCGGGACGATCTTTCGCCGCCTTCCGTCAGCTGCTCGAGAACGGCAAACTACAGATGAAACGGCTATCTACCATGCGATGGAATGCGACAAATCTGAAGCCATCTCTCGTGGCTCCCTCCATGCCGGGCACAGCCGCAGGCAAAGTTTGCACGGTAGTTGCATGAAAAGCATCGGAGATGATGAACGCCGTTTCGTACAGCGATCGCAGAGAGATGCAGCAGCAGGGGGGAGGCAGGCAACCTGAAGAGGAAAGGGGCGTAGGAGGCACCGGCGTACGACGCGATTGATGATACTGACGATGCATGATTTTCGGGCACCTTTGAAACAGCGAGGATAAGTATGAACGCATGGTATTCGACTCCTGATGATATGATGGCCGGCCACCCGCGCCCAGTACACGCGGTTCTCTCCGGACGGGTCTGCTCGCGGCGCGCCGTTGTTGATGAACACGGGCATACCGGATCGGTGATGGTGCTGGAAATAGGTTCCCGCCGTGGCGATACCGCCGCCACCGGAAACGGCCGCGGCAGTGCCCGGCCGGAGACCTATCTGACGATGCTCCTCCTCTCCGGAGAAAAGGAGGGATGGGGCCGCAGCCGCATGATAGGCGATGACGAGGCCCTGCCGGCCGGAGGGATGACCCTGGTGGTGGATGGCACCATGCGGGTCTGCGATCTGGTACGCTACGCATCCGGCGTGCTGGAAAAGGGATGCTGAGAAGATCTCCCCGCGAACACATCCTGTATCGTTTCGGCAACCCCCTGCCGGATAACTTTACGGCGCGGGAGGCTTGCTGATGGCGCCGTGCAACCCGGCGTTCCCGGATGGTATTCTCTGGAGATGCTTCTGAACGGTGGAGTATCGCCGGTGCGCCGGAGCCATGCTCCCCGCATCCGCCTCTCGTTATAATCCTATGGCTCGCGTGGACGACCTCGCGAGCCCTCGTTGCTTGTGGGGACGACTCCACGCTACCTCCTGAAACAATGCCCTGGCTGTATCTGATTCTTGCCGGCCTGCTCGAAATGGGATGGGCTATCGGTCTGAAATACACCGACGGCTTCACCCGCCCCATCCCCAGCATCCTGACCGGCGCGGCCATCGTGCTCAGCATGCTCCTTCTTTCGTTCGCCGCACGCTCGCTCCCCATCGGTACCGCCTACGCCATCTGGGTGGGTATCGGGACCGTGGGGGCCGTCGTGCTCGGTATGATCCTGTTCGATGAGCCTCGTACCGCCGGAAGGATCTTCTTTCTGGTGCTTCTGATCGTGGCGCTGGTGGGCTTGAAGGTCACCTCGCCCAGCGCGGAGACCCCCGCCCCCGATGCTCCAGCCGCAACCACAACGGGGCAATCGTGATGAATGTGATGCCTGCATCATCCGCCTGCCTGCTTCTTCTGCTGGCAGGCGGATGCGCCGGTGGTGCGTCCGGGAGACTCGCCGGAACCCAGGATGCGGAGTTCCGGGGCACGCTGGCATACCGCGAGCGCATCGCACTCTTCCCGAATGCGATAGCGCGGGTACGCCTCGTCGAAAAGTCCTGGTCCGGGGCCACCCGCATCATCGCCGATACCACGCTCTTGGAGCTTTCCGGCGTGCCGGTGCCCTTCACCCTCCGCTACCGGCGGGATGAGCTTTCGGAAGGGGCATACTATAGCCTGGAGGGGGAGCTTCTGGAGCCGTTCGGCAGCGTGGTCTGGAGGGGCGGCGAGTATGTGAACCTCTCGGAGCCCGCCGATATCCTGCTGCACTATGTCTACGATGACAGCGCGCCGATGCGCACTACCTACTTCTACCATTGCCAGGGGATCGATCTCATCGTTCGCGTGCGAGGCGGCGAGATAGGGCTGATGTTCCCCGATACCACCTATGTGCTCTCGCAGGTGCAGGCGGCCTCCGGGGCCAGGTTCACCGAGGGGGATGTGGTCTTCTGGACGAAGGGGGACGAGGCGCTGCTGGAGATGAACGGGGTGACCTACCTCGGCTGCCGCTCCGATCCGGCCAGGGCGGTGTGGGAGGATTTCCGGCTGCGCGGCGCCCGGTTCCGCGCCGTGGGCAATGATCCCGGCTGGAGCCTGGTGGTCTACGACGACCCGGTCCGTATCGATCTGGAAGTTGGCGACGGCGAGCGGCAGCTTGCTTTCCCGGAGGTTGCTACGAGCGTCGCGGCCGATGGCCGCATCGAATATGAGGGATGGAGCGAGGGGCACAGGGTCTCCGCCGTAGTGCGCCCGCAACCCTGCGCCGATACGATAAGCGGCGAGACGTTCGGCCACAGCGTGACCGTGCTGCTGGATGGCCGGGAATATCATGGCTGCGGGCGGTATCTGAAGCAATAGAGAGCCAGGGTTTTCCGGGATGACGTATTGCACCGCATATCCCCGGCTGTCATCCTGAGCTCGCCCGGAATAATGATGGGATTGATTCACCCGCCGTTTTCCAGGCTCGTATATCGTTTTCCCGCCGCATCTATAAGCAATTGCAACATTACGGCTATTCAACATCCGCGCCCCTGGCACAGGGCTCATTTATTCCGTAAGTTGTTTGGACTTGATCCAAATAAGCATAGAGCCTTCTGCTCATGAGCGTTCCCGCGCTTGGTTCCCTTTCCCCCAACCCCAATCCAACCAGACGTCATTAATGCGTACACCTGTTGCCCTGCTCGCAATCAGCGCCTTTTCCCTTCTCAATGCCGGCGTACTGGCCGCCCAGTCGGCCGGACGCATCGAGGGCTCGGTAAGCACCACCGGAGGTGAACCTGCCACATCGGTTAATGTGACGGTAAAAGGAATGAATAAACGCGCGCTTACAGGAAAAGATGGACGATATATCTTAAAAGACATTCCGGAAGGACGCCATACTCTCATCGCATCGCGCATGGGACTTGCCGCAAAAGAAATGCAGGTGACCGTGACTGCCGGCGCCAGCGCCAGTGCCGACTTCGTCCTCTCGGAAACCAATTATCAGCTTGAGGGGGTCACCGTCAATGCGGCCAGAAGCGCCAACGAGCGCCCGGTGGCGGTCGCCAAGGTGAATATCGCCCCGATGGATCTTCCGCAGAGCATCGCCGTGGTGGATAGAACGGTCATCGAACAGCAGCAGGCGCTGCAATTGAGCGATGTGCTGAAAAATGTCAACGGCGTATATGTGATGTCCGCCACCGGAGGAACGCAGGAGGAGCTGGCGGGCCGCGGATTTTCGCTGGGAAGCAGCAGCACCTTCAAAAATGGTGTTCGCTTCAATAACGGCGTGATGCCGGAGGTAAGCTCTCTGGAGCGGATGGAGGTGCTTAAGGGGAGCAGCGCAATTCTGTTCGGAAATGTCTCGGCGGGAGGCGTGGTAAATCTCGTCACCAAGAAACCGCAGTTTTATTCCGGCGGGGAGGTGTCCATGCGGGTGGGAAGCTACAGCCTCTACAAGCCGGCCGTGGATGTGTACGGCCCGCTGCTCAGCAGCGATGTTGTGGCCTACCGGCTGAATGCCACCTATCAGAATGCCGGCAGCTTCCGCGACAGCGTGGGATCGGAGCGGGTCTATATCAACCCTTCGCTTCTGTTCAATATCGGCGGCCAGACCGAAATTCTGCTGGAAGGGGATTATCTGAAGGATAATCGTACCAGCGATTACGGCACCGGCGCCGTGAATTATGCGATAGCCGATGTTCCCCGCAATCGGTTCCTGGGGGCAAGCTGGTCGTATTACCAGGCCAATCAGGGGAGCGCCACCGCCACCATCAGCCACCGTTTCGATGAGGGCTGGAATATCCGTGGCGTGGCCGGCTACCAGAATTATCGCAATGACCTGTTCGGCACCACCCGGCCCAATGCCGGGCAGTTCGTGGCGGCCGATGGAAAATGGGTGCGCGGCGTCCAGCGAAGCGAGGTGAACGAGAATTATTATATCGGCCAGATCGATCTCACCGGCGAATTTGCCACCGGATTTCTCCATCATACCCTGCTGGTAGGGGCCGATGCCGATAAATATCTGACGAAAACTCTCGCCTATGAGAATATCGCCCGGTATGATTCGGTGAATATCTACGATATGGATGCCTATGCGCAGCGGGGCGATATCCCCAGCCTGAAGCAGCGGACTTTTACCGAAAGCCCGGTGAATCGTGCCGGCGTGTATGTGCAGGATCTGGTAGAGATCGCCGATGAGCTGAAGCTGCTGGCGGGCGTCCGCTGGAGCTATCAGGAGACCGGCAGCGATGTGCTTACCTACGCTACCAGCGCAACTACCACCAGCAAGAGCTACGACGATGCGGTAACGCCGCGGTTCGGCCTGGTCTACCAGCCAGTGAATACCACATCGGTGTTCGCCAGCTACTCCAACTCCTTTACGCTCAATACCGGTGTGGATGTAGCCGGCAATGCGCTCCCGCCATCGTATATCAACCAGTACGAGTTCGGCGTCAAGAACGATCTGTTCGAGCGCATGGTGTCGGCAAACATCACCGTCTACCAGATCGTCAACAGCAATCTGGCGCAGACCAGCCTTGCCAACGGCAACACCAATTCCAATATCAAGGAGCTGGCCGGCGAGGTTACCAGCCGCGGAGTGGAACTGGATATCGCCACCCGTCCGTATCAGGGAATTTCCTTTATCGGCGGCTACAGCTACAACCAGACCAAATACACCGAGAGCAATACCTATATCGTCGGCAGCGAGCTGCGGTACAATCCCTCGCATACGGCCAACGCGAGCCTCTATTATGCGTTCGCCGAGGGGAGCGCTCTTGAAGGACTGAACCTTGGTGCCACGCTCCTGTATATCGGCGATCGTGTGGCCGGCCGCTCCACCAGGCTTACCGTTGCCAACGATACCTACAAGCTGATGCCGATCGACGCCTTTACCCAGTTCGCCATCTCCGCCGGTTACCGGTTCGAGAAGATCGCGCTCCGGCTGAATGTCTCCATCGTGTTCGATGTCCTGAGCTATTACGCGCATGATGACAACAGCATCAACCCGATCGCTCCCAGGATGTTCTCGCTGACGACCAATATTCAGCTTTGATAATCTCTCCTATCGAGACCGGGCCGGTTCCCAGTTGCGGGCGAACCGGTCCGGCGCTTTTATGTACCATGCCAGGCCAGCCATGATAACCCCAGGACACGGGCAACAAAACCCTCCCAGACGCATGAAGAAGTTCTTCCGGAATATCCACCTTTATCTCAGCCTGGTCACCGGTCTGGTGATCGCTGTGGTCTGTTTTACCGGCGCGGTGCTGGTATTCGAAAAAGAGATGCAGATGTCGCTGTATCCGGAACGCTACCATGTGGCGCCCGGCCCCGCGCGAGTTCCGTTGGAGGGGCTGATAGCCGAGGTGCGGAAAACCGTTCCCGGCGCCAAGGTGACATCGGTAAAAGTGTACGATGACCCCTCGCGCTCGGTGGAGGTGAACTACGGCGAGGGAAAGGGAAATAACAACCAGGCTTTTATGAACCCCTATACCGGGAAGCTCATCAGCCTGTACTCGTATCGCACCACCTTTTTCTTTACGATGTTCTCTCTGCACCGCTGGCTGCTGGCCGACGATGTGGGGAAGATGATCGTCGGGATAAGCACGATCGCGTTTCTCTTTATTCTGGCTACCGGCATCGTGCTCTGGTGGCCGAAGAACAAGGCCATCCTGAAGAACCGGCTCCGCATGAAATGGACCGCGGGATGGAAACGTATCAACCACGACCTCCATATCGTGATCGGTTTTTATACGGCTATTTTCCTTTTTGCGTTCGCATTTACCGGGCTTGCATGGTCGTTCGAGTGGTTCAACGACGGCATCTACTGGATCACCGGATCAAATAAGAAGCCCCCCAAACCTCCGGTTTCGGTGGTGCGCGAGGGGGGAGCGCCTGTCTCCATGGACCAGGCGTATGCCGCTGCGCAGGGGGCGATGCCGGATGCCGAATATTATACGATCAACCGCGCGCGCGAACCGGAGGACGCGGTGCGTGTGGTGGCTATGGGAAAGGATGCTGCACATGAGCGCGCTTCCGACCAGATATTCATCGACCAGTATGCCGGCACCGTGCTCGGGGTGCGCCATTTCGGCGATCAGAGTGTGGGGCAGCAGGTGCGCAGCACCTTTTATCCCATTCATGTCGGTTCCATCGCCGGGCTGCCGGGGCGTATCATCGCCTTTATTTCCTGCGTGGCCGGATTCACGTTCCCGATAACGGGCGTTATGCTCTGGATCAACCGTCTGAAAAAGAAGAAGCGGCGCAACGCGCAGCCTGCCCCCGCAGCGCCCGGCAGGGAGATATCCGGTGCGGCTGCCCGGCAGCCGGAGGCCGAGAGGAAGGAGCTGGTTTCCTGAATCCTTCCCGTGCCGCGCGGCCGGCTCCCCGGATGGTTGTCGTCTTGTACTAAAAGGTGGCTCCGCCGGAAAAAGTAGATATATTAGCGCGCAAATTTCGATGTATGCCTCCATCGGCCCCGCTGGTGGAGGCTGCGTCGTTACAGCGGCCGGATAACGCCGGGGAGATTGAATTCGCAGCCGCAGTTCTCTTCTGCTCCACCCCGTTCCCCTACGTTCCGGCCGGAGTATCCGGCAGGCCATATCATCCCGTAACCACGGACCATACCATGACATAAGCGTAGAGAATCGCCGCATACCCTGTTGCCGTCCTGGTGCT
The DNA here is from genome assembly GCA_048594725.1 of Candidatus Kapaibacteriota bacterium. GTDB lineage: Bacteria > Bacteroidota > Ignavibacteria > OLB7 > OLB7 > JAFDZV01. Next base: position 30,245 of record JBMDXA010000107.1, on the reverse strand, counting down.
ACCCCCATCCGGCCGGCCGTTCCTGATCGGGTTGAACCCACACAGACCTACCAGGACGGTGTGTGTATTGCTGTACAACCAAGATTGAAAGGATATTTCTCATGCGAGGATTTTCTGTGGCATGTGGTGCCCTCATCCTGCTGCTGGCAGCAGCGTCCTGCCAGCGTTTCGGCAACGACGAGCCGGCGGCCGGGGGGGATATGCGCATCGTCTGCGTTTCCAAACAGCTCAACGAGATCATCTTCGCCCTCGGGGCCGGCGACAAGATCGTCGGGGTGGATCTTTCGAGCACCTACCCGCCGGAGGCCACCAAGCGCCCCACGGTAGGATATCACCGTCTGCTGAGTTCCGAGGGGATCACCTCCTTGAACCCCACCGTGGTATTCCATGATGGCAATGTGGCCCCGGAGGAGGTGATGACACAGCTTGAGAAGGTCGGCATACCACTACGGAAATTTCCCGAAGCCCATACCCTGGACGAAACCAAGAACCTGATCCGTATGCTCGGCAGGGAATTCAAGGCCGAGGCGCGGGCCGATTCGCTCTGCGCCGCCCTGGATGCCGATATGAAGCTTGTGGAAGAGCGGCGCAACGCCTATACCGATCGCCCGAAGGTTGCGGTGATCCATTTCGGCCGCCAGATGAATATCTATCTGGCGGTAGGCAGGAAAAATACCGCCACCAGCATGATCGAATGGGCGGGGGGCGTTAATTCCATCGAGGCGGAGCAGGGGATGAAGCCGGTGAGCCCGGAGCTGATCGCGGCCGCCCAGCCCGATGTCATCCTCGCCACCGATTTCGGATACGACCAGGCGGGGGGTATCGAGAATTTCAAGAAGCTGCCCGGTGTGGCGCTTACTCCGGCCGCCGCCAGCAACAGGATCTACCGTATCGAGGAACATGATATCATCTATCTGGGGCCGCGAACCGGCAAGAATGTGCTCGCGCTGATGGATCTTATTCATGGAAAATGATATGGATCTCTTCCGGTTCGGCTTCCGGTCCTATTATCTCTCCTTTTTTCTGCTTCTGCTGGCCGTGATGGTATTTTCGGCCGCGACCGGGGCGCTGGATCTGAGCCTCGGGGAGATAGGGACCTATCTGGCCGATCGTCTCGGGCTCTATCATGATCCGGAGATCATCCCCCTGCGGGAGAATATCTTCTACGAAATCCGGCTTCCGCGGGTGATCCTCTGCGCTCTGGTGGGGGGGGCGCTTTCGGTGTCGGGGGCGCTGATGCAGGCGTTGTTCCGCAATCCCATCGTGGAGCCGGGGCTTATCGGAACCTCCTCCGGCGCGGCGCTCGGGGCGGCGCTGGTGTTCGTGCTGGGCAAGGAATTCGGCGTGGTCGCCAATTCGTTCGTGGGATCGCTGATCCTTCCGTTCTTCGCGTTCATGGGAGGGCTTGCCGCAACCATGACGGTCTACCGCCTGTCGGCGGCGCAGGGGAAGGTGGCGGTTGCGACGATGCTGCTGGCGGGGATAGCCGTCAACGCGGTGGCGGCCGGGGGGACGGGATTTCTCTCCTATATCGCGCGCGATCCGCAGGCCCGCTCGATAACCTTCTGGAATCTCGGCACATTTTCCGGCGCCGACTGGAAGGGGGTTGTTATCGTCGCGGCGGTGCTCCTTCCGTCGGTGTTCGTTGCGCTCCGTTATTCCAAGGGGCTCAACGCCCTGCTGCTGGGGGAATCCGAAGCGGAATATCTGGGCATCGATACCGAGAAATTGAAAATCAGAATCATCCTTCTCAACACGCTGGTGGTGGCCGCCGCAACATCGATGGTGGGGGTGATCGGTTTTGTCGGGCTGATCGTTCCGCATCTGCTGCGGCTGATGAAAAGCTCCGATAATCGTTTCCTCATCATAGGGTCGCTGCTGTTCGGGGCGGTGATGATGACCGCCGCCGATATGGTCACGCGCGTGGTGATCGCCCCGGCGGAGCTGCCGATCGGTATCGTGACGGCGGTGGTGGGGGCGCCGGTATTCCTCTGGATTCTGATACGCGGGCGGCGCTCCAATACGCAGGGGGGATTTTATGCTTGAAGCGGCCGATATTCGCTACGGCATCGGCGGGAAACCGATCCTGAACGGGATATCGGTCCGGTTCAAGCCCGGGGAGCTTTCCATGATCGTGGGGCCGAACGGCTCCGGAAAATCCACACTGCTGAAAATCGCCAGCTATGAATTCGCTCCCGGCTCCGGCGAGATATTGTACGGCGGGCGATCGCGATATACCCAGGACCGGCAGGAGCTTGCACGCATCCGTGCCGCGCTTTCCCAGAATATCAACGTCCCCTTTCCCCTGATGGTGGAGGAGGTGGTGATGATGGGGCGCTACCCTCATTTCTCTCTGAAACCATCCGGTGCCGATCGCGATATCGCCGCCCGGGCAATGGGAACCGCGGGGGTGGAGGGGCTCCGTGGCCGCAATTATCTCACCCTCTCCGGCGGAGAGCGGCAGATGGTTCAGTTTGCGCGGGTGCTGGCGCAGATCTGGGAAAAACCGGAGAGCGGACCCCGGTATCTGCTGCTGGACGAACCGACCGCGTATCTCGATATCAATCACCAGCATCAGTTGCTGGGCGCCCTGCAAACCATCGCCGCCGATGATGTGGTGGTGGTAGTCGTGATCCACGATGTCAACCTTGCCTCCCAATATGCCGACTTCATCGTGGCGCTCCGTGATGGCAGCGTGGTGGCCGAGGGGACGCCGGAGGAGGTGATAACCCCGCAGGTCTTCTTCCAGCTTTACGGCATGAACGGAAGGCTTGTCAGAAGCGGCGACCTCGATTTTCCGCTGATGGTATTTGAATGATTTTCCATTGGCGATTTCAGATTTTTGGTTGGAGAGAAGAAGCTCCTGGCGGCGGGCCAGGTATCAACCGGCGCATCGATCCCCCGTGGTGCGTTATTCCGGTAGCTGCTCCAACCATGAACCACTCATGGATATTACCCACACATCCATGATCCGGGCGTCCGCCGGCCTGGCACCGGCCCGGCGACGCCTGTTTGTTGCAATACCCCAACCCATACCCACTCGGTCGGAAACCACTGGAACGGGGAAACCCAACCTCGTTCATTTTACCCAACAATGAAGAGCGACATGAGACGATCGAGAACTTCACTTGCACTCATATGCCTGTTTCTGCCGGCCGCTGCATTTGCCCAGCGTACGGTACGGGGCATCGTGGTGGATCAGGAAACGAAGGAGCCGCTTGCGGGCGCCGTCGTCATGGCCGAGAATAATATTGCCCATGCCACTACCGATAATCAGGGACGTTTTGAGATCTCCGCGGCAAAGGATTTCCGCAGGATCACGGTGCGTCGGATCGGCTATGTGGCCGCCGAGTCGGAGATCCCGCAGGGGGGGGAACAGCTCTTTATCCAGCTTGCCCCTTCCAATATCAGATTGAGCGAGGTGCAGGTGGTCGGATATGCGTCCGGCCGGAAGCTCTTGCAGGAAGGTGCCTCGGTATCGCTGCTGACGGAGGAGGATTTCCGCAGGAGCAACGAGATATTCTTGCAGAACTCCCTCAACCTGGTTCCGGGGGTGATGATGAACGTGCGGAGCACCTCATCGCAGTCGAATATCCTCATCCGTGGAATCGGCACCTATTCCCGGTTCAGCGTCAGAGGGGTGAAACTCTATCTGAACGATGTTCCCCTTACCGATGCCGATGGAACCACCACGCTGGAGGATGTCGATTTTACGACCATCGGGCGCGCCGAAGTGCTGCGAGGCCCGGCCTCCAGCCTCTATGGCTCCAATCTCGCCGGGGTGGTGCGGTTGCAGACCCGCAAGGCCCCGTACGGCGAGATGTCGCTAAACCAGTCGGTGACGGCCGGATCGTTCGGCCTGCTCCGTACCAACACCACATTCATGGCCGGCACCGACAAGGTGAACGCCTATATCAATTACGGCCATCAGCAGATCGATGGGTTCAGAGAGCACTCCGAGTCGAAAAAAGATTTCGTGACCATCGCTTCGGATTTCTTTCTGAACGACCGGCAGAGCGTCTCGGTGCTCGCCAATTATTCCACCTTCGACGATAATTATGCCGGCGAGGTGGACAGCAATGCCCTGCGTGATGCGCCGGAGCTGGCATTCCCGGCGTATATCAGCAAGGATATCGGGCTTCAGGAGGATCTCACCCGCATAGCGATCTCCCATTCGTACGATTTTACATCCGATTTTTCCAACGTCACCACGGTGTTTTCCTCGGATATCGCCAAGGTAAGCCCGGTGGAGCCTCGGTTCTCGCGGACCGAGCAGACCAAATACGGCGGGCGGACCCTGTTCACGTATGCTCCGGAGATCGGTGGGATCGGCGCGCGGTTCAATCTGGGCGCCGAATACAATTCCAATTTCAACATCTCCAAGGCGTATCAGATCTCCGCTACCGGAGAGGCCGGCGCTATCAGCGGCGATAACGAGGTGCATGCCTCGCAGACCAACGTGTTCCTCCAGGCGGATGCCGAGATTCTCGATAACACCACCCTCACGGTGGGGGCCGGCTACAATGCCGTTACCTACAAGAACCTGGATATGCTGAAGCCGACCCTGACGGGAAATTCCGATTTCGATCCGGCATTTACTCCGCGTGTGGCGCTGGTGCATCTGTTCGGCGATCATGTGTCGGTCTTCGCGCAGTTCAGCACCGGATTTCTTCCCCCAACCTCCGGCCAGATCACCCTCTCCGGGGTTAATCTCCCCAGCTATATCAACACCAACCTGAAGCCGGAACGGAACACGAGCTATGAACTCGGAAGCCGTGGCGCCATCCTTGACGAACGGCTGAACTACGATCTGACGCTCTACAGGATGGAGGTTGCCGATGGGCTGGTGCAGCAGACCGTTTCCGGGGTGACCGCGTTTGCGAATGCCGGAAGGAGCAGCTATACCGGAGCCGAGGCCAGCCTCTCGTATCTCATTTTCTCGGATGCCGACGGGGGAGATATCAGCCTGCTCCGTCCCTGGGTTACCTACACCTACAACAAGGCGAAATTCGAGGAGTATACGCTCGGCACCAACAATTATTCCGGAAATGAAGTTACCGGCGTTGCTCCCAGCCTGCTGAATGCCGGCGTGGATGTGGAGTTTGCGCTGGGAGCCTATCTGCACGTGACCTATCAGCGTGTGGACAAGATCCCGCTCCGCGATGACAACACCGCGTACACCGATGCCTATTCTCTGCTCGGCGCCAGGGCAGGGTATCAGACCCGGCTCGGCGGACATTTCCGGGGAGAGCTGTTCGTGGGCGCGGATAATCTGGCCGATACCAGGTATGCCGCCACGCTGGCATTCAATGCCAACGACGGACGCTACTACGCTCCGGCGGTCGGACGGAATCTCTACGGCGGTGTGACGATCGGGTATATCTTCTGATATCGCCGGTCGATAGCCGGGCTGCATCTCTATGGCAGCTCGGCGCGATGGAATAACGGGGAGCCAGTCATCGGACCGGCTCCCCGTTTTTGTGTTGTGCCCGAAGCATTAATTCTTCACGCAACGCCGCGAAGGCGCAAACGAACGCGAAGAAGAATATAAAACGCCCCCATGCATCCCTTTGGGTCTCTGCGGTTTTGCGTGATGTCTTCACTGCGTATTCACTGTGGCCGGAACCGGGGGGATAATCTTACCACGAGCCCCTATTTCATGTGGGAGGCAGAGCAGGTATCCCGGCACTTCATTCCGGCAGGCGTGATTTAGAGCAGTTTTCAATTGACTTGATCGGTTCAGGCTCCCGTAGGGAGCACCCGTCTGTAGCTATGGTGTCAGTGTTTTCTTCGGAAGCTCCGGAGGAGCGACCCCATTCCTCTGACGAGCGTTACCTCACACTCAACTGAAACCCGCTCTAGCCTTCCCCGGTATACTCATCGATCAGCCGTTTCAGGCCGTCGGGGGTTTTATCCGATACCGTGAATATTCCCTGCTGCCATTCCCGCACCAGATATCTGCGCCCTTCCTCATAATACGGGACCTGAAGCCGCTTGATGATATCGATCAGTTCCGGCGATTTACGGTGCGTCTCATGCTCCATCACATGCAGCAGATAGACCAGCCCCTCGGCGCCGAGAAAATAGCTCAGATGATTATCCCGTACCGTCCGGGAATCCTTTATCAGCTTCAATTGCTGGTCGTACATGCAGGCCCCATCATTATGAACGATGCGGAACCCGTACGAGTCGTTTGTTCCTTCGGCAAAGGGGAGCCATTCCAGCCAGCCATCCTCGGCGCTCCGGATGATCTGGCTACAGCTATCGCAATACCACTGCTTCAACGGTTCAAGTTCCATCCGCTCTGTTCCCGGTTTCTCTGTAATAAGGAAATAGAATCGGGGAAGATACGGTTGGATTTACGATTGGCGATTTTCGATTTACGATCGGGGGGAGGTGCCGTACTCCGGGCTGGGTTTTCTGGCACTATCCGAGTATGATCTCCTGGTCGGGCGGCATTCCACTTCGCCCGTGAGATCCTTCGTTGAGGCGGCAGCGCCAAACTACGCCACGACATATCGCTTGAGAATATATCCGTAAGCACCTGGTAAGAAAGAAGTGATTGATACGGGGAACGGCACGACCGCATCTCCTGCGATCGTGCCGTTCGTCATCGTGCCGGGAGTTTTCCGGTCCCTGTATCCGCTGCCCTCTACCGCGCGATGGTGATCTGTCCCTGCGCGGCTCCGGCGGATGTTTCCAGGCGGTAGAAATAGGTGCCGCTCGGAACGGCTTCCCCTGCGCTGCCGGTGCCATCCCATTCTATGGCGTGCGTGCCGGCGCTCTGCTCCGCCGGGGAGAGAAGCGTGCGGATACGATGTCCGGCCGCATCGTACAGGGCTATCGTCACACGGCTCTCCTCCGGGAGCGTATAGCTGATAACCGTCATGGAACGTGTGGGGTTGGGCTGTGCCGAGAGCCGGAGCAGGCCGCTGATATCGGGCTGCTCGCCGATAACCGTCTTCTTCGGTTCTCTCTCCGGCATCACCACCTCGTAGGCTTCTCCTCCCTGCGGGATGCCGCTGGTGCCCTGGTACTGGGTCACATCGAAGAAGAAATGCTTGCCGGCGATCGATTCATCCCATTTCCTCGGATAGATCACCGTGACGGTAATATCGAAGTGCTCGCCGACGGATATCGGAATGCCGAGGATCTTCGCCTTCGGCGATACCAGCCTGATGATCTTGTTCCGCGTCCCTCTCGGATCGTCGATCACATTTACTCCCTCGCTCTGTGCGCCGTTCTCCTGCCAGCGCTTCATCACGGAGGCGGGAAGCTGGATGTGCACCGTCGCATGGTCCAGCAGCGTGCCGGTGGCATCGCCGATCATCTCCCCCTGGATATCCATATTGCTGCCGTTATGCATCACATCACCCACATCCAGCGTGGAGATGTAATTCATATAATCCAGACGGGTGAGATTTCTCCAGGCGATGTTGTTGTTGTCGTGCGTGTTGCCGTAGGTGAAATCGTGCTCGATATAGGTCATCGGATCGGCCGGGGAGGTGAATCGCGCCAGCAGGCAGAAATGGTCGTTGCTGCTGTTGATGCCCGGCGGCGGAATCCAGGGGACCGCCACGTAGCGGGTTTCTCCGCCGATCAGATTTATCACCTCCGCCTGCCCGATGAAATCACCCTTGATGGCCCCGTTGCTGTAGAAACCGCTCCAGTGCGTCGGCCAGTTGGCGCCGGTGGATGCCTTCGTGTAATAGACATGCACGGTGCCGATGGTCACCGTCGAGGTGCTGATATTCTTCAGCTTCACGTAGACGTAATTGGTCTGCCCCACGATCGGCTGCTGCGGTGTGTCATTGCCCGGCAGATTGCCATCCAGGGCGTGGCGCGTGTAGATGTTCGGGCTGTTCCAGTAGGAGATGCAATCGTTATTGGGCTCGGTGCCGATATCGGCAATGCAGTCGCCGATCATCGCCTCCGGATCATTCGCCGGGAGCGTCACCGGCAGCGAGCAGGAGAACGCCGAGCCGGCAAACGCCTGATCGATCGCCTGGACGCAGACGGTATAGGTGTGGCCGGGGGTAAGCCCGCCGATGCTCCACTTCCTGCGATGGTTGGTGTTTCCCATCGCCGGGATATACCGCTTGCCGGTGCCCAGGTTCGCCATCGGCGACATGATGATCCGGTTGTCGGTCTCGTCCTTGATATACAGGTTGTAGGTGAGCGTCGCTGATGGCGACTGCGCGTCGGTGGAGGCGTTCCAGCTTGCGGTGATGGAGCGGGAGGAGCTTGCAAGCGAGAGCCCGGCTGGCGCGGTGGGGGGCGTATTGGCCGGGATGCTCATCACGTTGCGGTGCACGTTGGTGGCATCGGTGCCGCCGGATCGTTTTCCGGTCAGGGCGATATCCAAGCGCCCGTCGTTGTCGTAATCGCCCCAGCTGGTATGGCTGTAGGAGGTGAAATCATCGAAGTCCGGGAGATTGGCGTCCGGATCATGAGCGAACGGATTTATGCCGGGGACTCCCTGGAAGATGCTGCTGAAGTAGGTATATCCCATGCCGGTGGCGAGGATATCGAGCCGGCCGTCGTTGTTGCAGTCGCCCCAGGCCATCGAGCCGTTGCTGATATCGGGGAGCGAGGTTGCATAGGTGAAGGTGCCGTTCTGATTGTTCCGGTAGATCTCGAACGACTGGGCGCCGGGGGTATAGGTGATGCCGCCCACTGCCAGGTCCAGATACCCGTCGCCGGTATAGTCTCCCCAGGCCAGGCTGGCGCTTCTATGCGATGAGAGGAGCATGCTGGATTTCACCATCACCCCTCCGTCGTTGCGGTAGATATAGGTCATGTTGTCCTCGCCAGAATAGGAGCTCTCGCCGGCCACCGCCAGATCCAGATCGCCGTCCTTGTCGTAGTCGCCCCAGGCGGCATCGCAGGCCGCCGAGGAGACGATGGTTGCGACATTGGCGCCGATGGAGATGTCGGTGAAGATCCAGGAGCCCACGCCGAACGGGCCGTCGTTGCGATAGAGCCTGGCTCTGGAGACGATGGGAGGGAAGTTGGTGGGATGGGAGTCGAACCCGCAGAGGAACAGGTCCAGGTCGCCATCGTTGTCGTAATCTCCCCAGGCGGCGGTTCCGTCGGAAACCTGAATCATTCCCGGAAGAGGCACATGGACGAACGTTCCGCCATCGTTGCGGTACAGTTTCGTGCGCGATTCCAGATCGGGCCGAAGCACGCCGATGACGATCACATCCAGGTCGCCATCGTTGTCGTAATCGCCCCAGGCGGAGCGGCTTACCGAGTTGCCGCCTCCCAGCGGGGTAAGCCCGGCATTGATCGCGGTAAAGCTGCCGGAAGTATTCCGGAAGATATCGGCGAAGGTGACCCCGCCATTTTCTCCGGTGATAAGCAGGTCCAGCTGGCCGTCCCCATCGTAATCGCCCCAGGCGGATGTGCCGTGGTGCAGCGGGGGGAGCCCGGCCGAGATATCCTGGAATGTCTGTGCCCCAGCGGTGGCAAGTGCGGTGATGGCGATCGGGAGCGCCACGCCGAGAGTCCGCCCGATCCATGCAAGAGAGTGCCGGATGGTGGCGGTGCCTCGTTCAGCGGCAGAACGTCGAGGAACCATGAATAAACTCCATAAATACTATGGTGGGTCTGAATTTCCGGCTCGCGGAATGTATGCAGCCGGAATGTATTGTCGTCCGGAATTATTCTTCCGGGCTGTGATAGCGTAATGCCGGATCAGGTGGTGCCTGCGGCAGCGATGCAGGGGGGGCTGCCGTAACGCAACGGGCTATGGTGTACGAAAAGAAATCACTCGGGACTGTCGTGGTATTTCCCTCCGTATACTGGCGGCTCCTGAAAAAAATGATGGCGATAAATGTATATGCCGGCGGGGGATTCCAATAGAAATATTTCGGTGTGTGATATTTTCTTCCATGAAAAAAAGCAATCCGGGAGAAGATCGTTCGATGAATATTTCGTATCGGGAAATATGCGGATGGATATCCGGCTGCCCGGCCGGGAGCGTTCCGGCAGCATATCGCATCGCTGCGGCTGGAGCGGATTCTCCATCAGTTGAGCCCCCATCCTCCTGTTGATGGATATCGCCAGCCCTGGAGTATACTGTCCGGCAGGGGCATACTCCTTGCAACTTTCGGCGCTTTCTGGCTACCTTCTCCGCCTCTTCATCGGCGCCGCGCAATCAGGCGGTATACTCTATCGCGCATTCTTAGTTCAACCATCATCTGCTATGCGATACTTCGTCGCTCTTGCGGTATGGCTTCTGCCGGCCGTTCTGTTCTGTACAACGCCGGGAGAATACGAGCGCGCCGCCACGCTGGTGCGCCGCAGCCTGGGCCAGCTTCGCCCCCAGGGGGATGCGGTGTTCAGGTTCACCCAGACCACGAAGATGCTGGGGCATCTGAGCCGCCCGTGGCAGACCTGGGAACGCAGCACCGCCGGAACGTTCCTGCTTGCCAATAATGGGTCGGCTTTTTACAGGACCGACAGCACCACCTCCGGGCGCACGTCCTATTCCTCGTTCACCTATTGCTGCGATACCACCCTGGCGATCGTCCATTACGGAGAATCCAAGCCGCTGAAGCTGACGCTGGCCGATAAACGGGATTTCGTCTATGATCTCTCTGCCTACAGCCCGATTTTTCTGCTGAACGATTTTCTGGCGCAGAACCCGGAGGGCTCCTTCCTCCGTTATGCGAGCGGTCCGGCCGATAGCGTGGTGTATGCAAAAAGCGACGGCAATATCATTTCCCTGGCAATCGATCCCGGCACGTTGCAGGTCGGTTCGGTATCGGTCACCTATCCGCATGATCTGTATGGGGATGTCGTGAAGACCATAACATTCCAGGATTATACCGGGGCGGAGGGGCCGGGATTCAGTTATCCCACCAGAATTACCGTGAGCGAGCTGGGATTTGATGCCTCGGTGGTTTCGGTATCATCGGGGGCGGGGGCGTTCAACCGCAATCGGGTTCTGGATCTGATCCCGGCCGGATATGCGCTGGAGCCGGAAGCGCCGGAACAGGAGCCGCAGATAGCCGTCACCCGCTATAATCCCAATATTCATTTCATCGATCTGAAGGACGCCCACAACAGAACCATGGTGGTGGAGTTCAAGGATTATCTCCTGGTCGCCGAGGCGCCCCTCACCACCGGAAACGGGGAGACCATCATCGCCAGAGCGCGCGAGATTGCTCCCGGAAAACCGGTGCGGTATTTCGTGTTCGGGCATCATCATCCGCATTATCTTGGCGGGCTCCGGGCATTCGTTCACGATGGTGCCACGGTTCTGAGCACCCGTATGGATTCCGCCTATGTGACGCAACTGGCGTCGTTCAAACGCACCATCCGCCCGGATATCCTGGCCCGCGAGCCGCGCCCGCTGCGGCTGGAGCTGTTCGACCAGGGAAAGACCATTTCCGACGGAGATCTGGAAATGCGGATAATTCATATCGGCCAGATGTCCCAGCACACCGACGATTATCTGATCTATTATTTCCCGAAATATAAACTCCTGTTTCAGGATGATCTGACGGGGATCAAGGAGGATGGAACCGTGGAGGCGGCAAGCCCGCGGCAGAAGGGGCTGTATGATGCGATCGTGGCGCACGATCTGGACGTGGATACCATCATACAGGGATGGCCGCTCGGCAGGTACGGACTGAAGAGCATTATGGGATTCGATGAATTACGGCGGAGCGTGGAGCAGGCAGCGACGAAGAAGTGATGGGGGTTGTACTCTGCCGGCCCGCCGGAAGCAGGGGCGGCCGGGGAGCCGCCGGTAGCAGGGTCCGCTCGGCGATAGGAGATGAGAGTGCCCGGCCGGTGCTCCATCTCCTGTCCGGCATCGACGGGAAATGGCAGGGGATGGCCGGAATCCCCCTGGTTATTTCAGCGGCGCCACCTTCAGGTCGTCGTAGCCGCACTCGACGCTGATATCGGTATAGGGGTCGATGCGGACACGGTGCTGCCCCTCGGTGAAGTAATTCGCGAAGATGAGTGCCCCTACCGCCGAGGTGCGGAACGGCACCGCGACGCTGGTATCCTGTCCGGGAATCCATTCCCAGTCGAACGCCTCGAACACCGGATCATCCTGCTGTGCCTCTTCCAGTCCCTGCCGTTCATCATACCACTGCCGGGCAGAATATTTCAGGAATTTTTTGAATTGATCCTCATCGTAAACGTACAGCACCGTCATCGCGAGAGGAAATTCGTTGTTCGCCACCGAGTCCACCCGTACGGTGATATCAAGTTCTTCACCGAAGAGCGATCGTGCCACGATTCCGGGGGAACAGGACCCCAGCAGTGTGCCGAGCGCCAGCAGCGCAGCGAAGAGCAGCGATGCCGGAACGCTCCGTTCATAATGTTGAAACATCGTATGGCGGTTCATGACAGGCACTCCGGAAAATACTTGGGAATGACGCCGTGATTGTACTACGGGTTCTATTCGGGATAGCGGGAATATGCGGCCCCTCCGGTGCCGGGGAGAATCCCCTGCCGGCGGCGAACTCGCTTCCCGGCTGCTACGGCATGCGGGACCGGGGGAGAGAGGGGGCTGATTTCGCCGGCCAATATACGACGAGGCCCAGCCGGCATTTGATAAAATAGAGATATCGGGACATATTTACCCGCCGCTCGTCCGGGCGGCCCGGAATATCCATCTTCCTTTTCTCCTCCTCCTGCCGCGGGCAGAGCCGCTCGCGATAGCGGGGGATATGATACGGGAGAGGCAAGCCAGGAGAACGATATTCACGGAAACGGGAGGGAGCATGGATGATGCCCGGCAGGGGGGGAATCGGCAGAAGGAGAGGGGCTGGCTGGCCGGACTGGCACGCCGCCTCCTGCGCGCTGCCGGCTTTACGGGGGATGCTATCACGGAAGATTGGAGAGAGAATATGGAAGTGGATGGTTCGGAGCTGCTTCGCTATCCCAGGGCGCACCCGGCCGGTGCGTTCGATGCCGGCGCCTATCTGGAGCGGATCGGCTATCAGGGGCGGCTGGATACGTCGGCCGGAACGCTGGCGGGGCTCCATCGGGCGCATCTGATGGCGGTGCCGTTCGAGAATCTCGATATCATGCTGGGCACCCCGGTGCTGCTGGAGGAGGAACGGCTGTTCGAGAAGATCGTCCGGCGGCGGCGCGGCGGCATCGCATATGAATTGAACGGGCTGTTCGCCCTTCTTCTGCGCCACATCGGCTACGATGTCACTCTCATCTCCGCCTCTCTGCCGCTGGATAGCATGGGGGGGAGCGAGTTCGGCCATATGGCGCTTATGGTGCGTTCCGGCGATCGCTGGCTGGTGGATGTGGCCTCGGAACATCCGTTCAGCGAGCCCCTTCTGGTGGACCAGACGGGAGAACAGCAGCGTGGCAGTGATCTCTACCGTATCGATACCACCGGCGGGCGCCGTACCCTGCGCAGGCGGGGAAGCGATATGATCTGGCGCGAGCAGTATCATTTCACCCTCATCCCCCGCACCATGCCCGATTTCGCCTCCATGTGCGATTATTACCAGACCGGACGCGATTCCCATCTGAACCGCGGCGCACTCTGTTCGCGGCTGGCTTCCGATGGGTGGATCACCCTGACCGAGAAGAGCCTGGCGCGCCACACCACCGGAGGAGTCCGCCAGTATCCGCTGGCCGGGAGGGAGGAATTCATGAAGGCGCTCTCCGACAATTTCGCCATCGATCCCGCCGCTCCGGCATCGCGGCCCTAAGCCCGTCCGGCGATGATGCCGGGGAGGTACGGCGCTATTCGGGCTCATCCATTTCGGCGATTTCGCTGTACAATCGAATCTTTTCAGGCGCTGCGGAAAAATCCCGCATTGCCTGAATCCTGTTGCAATCGCGAGCATCTTTGTTGTATGTTGGTTCCATAATGGTTCCCCCTCCCAGTACCCATACATTTCTGCCCTAAATATTTCGTGCTCCTCTCTGACGGCGCTTTTCGATAAGGTAGTCCTAAGAGCATGGTTAAACTCTGGAACCGGTCCCGAACTGCCATTTGATGCCTCCTGCCGGTCGCATCGGGTTTTTCATGGATCGTTTCCTCCCCCCGGATATGGCACGCCGGAATTTTCATCGCTGATGAATTCATGCGTAATTCATATCCATGCTCGAACCGGATTGCGTGATGCGGCGGCGCATCATCCGGGTTCGTGTGCGGGTGTCTCAAGCAGCCGATAGCATGTGAATGCGGTAATTCACCAGGCCACCTCGTTGCCGGAATTTTCGTGATGGATATTTCGGTGCATTTTTCCGGAATTTCTCCCGGCAGCGGTGTATTCCGGCCGGATGCGTTCCATAGCGGAATGATTACCGATATATCATTTCCATTCCATCGGCGGAAGGGGGATCTTAATCCCGGTTTGCAGCACACTATCGTGTCGAAAATCCCGAAATGAATAATGATGGTCAACGCCCATACATTGCCTGATGCTATCCAGTGGCATGAGGGAATGCTCCTTGCGCCGCAGCATTTTCAGCAGTTGTCGCTTCGATATGACTCGTTGCTGCACTATCACACCATGGTGCACGCCCCGTTCTTCTGGGGAATACGCCGTCTCGAATTCGATCAGGTATTGCTGGGTAATGGGGTGCTGCGGGTGCTGGTGCTGGAGGCGATCATGCCGGATGGGCTGCTGGTGACCCTGAAAGGGGACGAGGAGGAGGATCTGCAACTTGATCTGAACCTCTATGCCGATGATATGAGCGGGCGCCCTTTGACCGTGCATCTGGCCGTGTCGGCACGGATGGACCCGGGCGTGATCGCCGACGCCGATACCCCCCGCTACGACTCGCTGGATGGCGCCGAGATCGCCGATGAACATGCCAGCGACGGCGTTATCAGAATTCCCCGTCTCCGCCCGCGCCTCCGCCTGATCGCCGGCGATACACCTCCATCGAAATTCGTCACGTTCCCTCTGGCCCATGTCTCCCTGAAAGACGGGCACTTTGCCCTTACCGATTTCATCCCCCCGACCCTCTCGGCGGTGGTGCGGGAGCCGGTTGGCGCGATCTGCGCGCGCATAGCCCGGCTGCTGCGCGACAAGGCCATCTATCTCTCCGAGGAGACCAACAACAACCAGGCGGAGCTGAAGCCGGAGGTGGTGGCGGCCAACCTTGTGAAGATTCAGGCGATCGTG
Organism: Candidatus Kapaibacteriota bacterium; assembly: GCA_048594725.1. Lineage (GTDB taxonomy): Bacteria > Bacteroidota > Ignavibacteria > OLB7 > OLB7 > JAFDZV01. The sequence goes on along the minus strand of JBMDXA010000107.1, from coordinate 15,117 downwards.
GAGATGCTCCCCTATCTGGAGGGGATGATCTATACCGGGGCATCGCATCCCTACCAGCTCTATCTGGCGCTCTGCCAGGTGATGGGGCACATGGGCTCGCTCGGGGCAACCCGCGTTCCCCCCACGCCGCCGGTCTACGATCACAACAACATCCGGCTTACGCTCGGCATCATCGAGGAGTATATCAACAGGGCGATCGACGAGGGGGTGCACCAGTTGTATTCGATGCTTCCGTTCCACCGCGATCCGCATCTGTTCCATCGTCTCATCAACCCGGAATGGCTCTCTCGCCCGCTGATGATCGGGGTGCGGGGCAGACCGAAGGTGAACGAACGCCAGGTGAGCGCATGGGTGCAGGAGGCACTGATCGGTTCCGAGCCGGTGGTGCAGTCGCTCCGGGAACGGCGTATCCTGGGCGCCCGCCGCTGGCGCGACGAAGAGCTGGAGCGCCAGATCGGAGGGCCGGGACTGGTGATCTTCCAGGTGGAGCAATCCCCCGTGTTCATCCTCCCCGGCCAGCAGTTGCAGATCGTGGGGGAGGGGGAGGAGGACAGCATCATCGAGGAGATCCTTCTCGTTATCGTCAGGGAGAGATAGAAGTATGGAGCGCGCGGTGATGCAGGCGGATCTGGGGGACTCCCTTCTTGTACGGCAGTTCCGGGAGTTCTATCACGAGATCATCGATCTGAAGGAGTTCGCGCGTTCCAGCGCCGCGGTTCCGGCCGCGACCGATTCGCTCGCCGGCATGGAACGCCCCGCGGCCACCGAGATCCGCGAGCGGCTGATGACGCTGCTCGACCGGCAGCAGCATCTGGCCCAGCAGTTCGGCGGGGATTTCATGCTCTCCTACGAGCAGGCGCGCTATATCATGGTGGCGCTGGCCGATGAGATCTTCCTGCACTCGAACTGGCCGGGGCGCTTCGACTGGAATTTCAATCTCCTGGAGACCCGGCTGTACCAGACCCGTATCGCCGGCGAGGTCTTCTTCCAGCGCGTGGACCTGCTTCTGGTCTCGCCGCGCGATGCCATGAAGATGGAGCTTGCCAAGACCTATCTGATGGCCCTGTCGCTCGGGTTCCAGGGGCGCTATCGCGGGGCCGATCCCTATGGCGATCTGGCCCGCTATCGCCGGCGGCTCTACCAGCATATCTACGAGGGGAACCACCGGCTGCGGGATGATCCCAAGCCGCTCTTCCCGGAGACCACCGAGCACACGGTGAACACCGGGGAGCTGAGGCTTCTGCCGCCGCTGCGCACCTGGGTGATCCGCCTTGCGGTGGTGGTGGTGCTGGCGCTGGGAGTGCAGCATGTGCTCTGGCATTATTCCATCACCCCTCATCTCTGGACGCTGATCGATCAGATCCTCTATGGGGGAGCCCGATGATGCTTCCGGGCTTCAACGATATCATCACCGGCTGGCATGGGATTGTTCCGGCGCTCGCGCTCGGCATCATCATCCCCACGGTGCGCTCCATTCTGGCGAAGAAGGCCCCCGCCCCGAAAGCGCCCCCCGGCATTCCGCGTGCCCCGCTGGCGGGGGGAAAGCAGGTATGGAACGGCCCGTCGTCCGGCAGGCCGAAGCGGTGGGGAGTGCCGGCCGGAGCGAAGAAGAAACTTCCGTTCCCCCTGAAGAAGCGGGAGAAGGATGATACGGTGCGGCACCTGCGCTCGTTCTTCCGGCACGAGGTGCGGCGCTACAAGAGAGTGGTGGGGGGAACGCAGCATATCTACGATACCCCCTGGTTCCTGCTGGTGGGGGAGTCGGGATCGGGCAAGACCACGCTGGTCGATGCCAGCCCGCAGTATCCGTGGTCGGCGCAGTATGCGGAGATCTATCCGGGGGAATCGCTCTGCGCCTGGTGGTGCTCCGATCGCGCGGTGGTGCTGGATGTGAGCGGCGATCTTCTTCTGCGTGCGGACGGCAGCTCCAGCGTGAAGGGGTGGCGCACGCTGATGCGCCTGCTCCGCCGCTACCGCTACCAGCGCCCGATCGACGGGGTGATCGTAACGATCCCGGCCACGGAGCTGGCGGGGCCGGAGCGGCTTGCATCCGATGATCTTGCCCTGAAGGGGGCGGCTATCCTGGGGAAGCTCCGGGAGATAGAGCGGATGCTCGGCATGCAGGTGCCGGTCTATATGGTCGTCACCAAATGCGATGCGCTCCCCGGCTTCCGCAGCTTCTGCGAACTGCTGCCGGAACGGCGCCGCGACGAGATGTTCGGCTGGTCCAACCCCTATACCAGGGAGGCCGGATACTCCTCGCAGTGGGTCGAAGAGGCGTTCCACACGATGGCCTCGGTTCTCTCTACCGCACAGCTCGAAATTCTTTCGGAACTCCCCGCCGGTGCCGACGGCGACGACCTTTTCCTCTTCCCCTCGGCCTTTGCCGGGCTGCTGGAGGGAACCCGCGAATACGCCAACCAGATGTTCCGTCCCACCGGCAGCGAACGCACACCGCTGCTGATGCGCGGCATCTATTTCACCGGCGACGCCGCTGCCGAGGAGGGGGGAGGGATCGCCCCCGCCGATGATGACGCGGCTTCTCCGGAGGTGCTCGCCAAAACCGTCTTCCCCTCCGGAGATGATCCTGCGCCGGGAGCCCCCGCCGCCAACGGTGCCAACGGCACGCACCCGAACGGCGCCCACGCCAACGGCGCGGCGCCACAGGCCGGGGAGACCGTTGAGATGGTCCCTTCGCGCATGCTCTGCTTTGTGGGGCGGCTGTTCGAGACGAAGATTTTTCCGGAGTACACCATCGCCTATCCCTTCCGCGAGGGGGGGCTGGCGAAGAACCGGATGAAGCTCGGGTTGCAGCTCTCCGTGGCGCTGGTCTGCCTGCTCGGCCTGCTGGGAGTGGTGGTGGAGTATCCACGGCTGGAGCGCTCCGAGGATGAGATCCACGAGGTGCTGGAGACGATGACCGGCAATCTCGACAAGGTGCGCGACGGGCGCGGGGTTGCCGCTGCCGATCATGTCAGGTTCGCCGAGCAGTTGCTGGACGGCCTCTATACCATCGACAGCAGCCGGATGATCTCCGCGCTCTATCCCAGCTCCTGGGTAAGCCCGCTGCACGATGAGATCCATCATGCGATGGTGGCCGCCTACGACACCATCATCATCAAGGCGATGTGCTCGCAGCTTGAGGAGAAGACCCGGCAGCTGAGCCGCTACCGCGTGCTGCGCGGCAGTACCGGCGGGGCCTCCTCCTATGCCATCGAGAACACCGACGAGTTCAGAAGGCTGCGGGAGTTCGTCGACGAGCTCTCCGGCATCGAGCAGCATGGGACCATGTTCAACAACCTGCGCCGCACCCGCCGCCTGCAGGATGTGATGGAGCTGGTCTCGTATCTGTTCGGACGGGAACTCCCCCCCGACTTTCTACAGAAGGCGGAGTACTACCGGCATACGCTCCAGTACAACGATACGGTCCGTTTCGATCCCGCCCCCTACGGCAACGATCTTACGACCACCGCCGAGGTTCTCCTTGCGCGCCTTCGCGACAAGGTCTTCCTCCAGAACGCGATTCTCAACTACGTACAGTCGATCAACAACAGCATCGCCGAACTGGCGCGGCGCAACGGCAACGGGTTCGAGAGCGTGGAGATGATGGCGAACCTGCGGGTCAGGATCGAGGCGTTGAAACGGGCGCTGCTGGACCCCTCCACCGCATGGATCTCGAGCAAAAGTTTCGAGGCCGATACATCGCTCAAGAAGCTGATGACCGACCTGGATAAATCCTCCTACATCAGAAGAAACGGGGAGAGCGTGAAGCTCGGGACGGAGTTCCTCCGCTCCTCCGACTCGATCTTCCAGGAGCTGCGCGAGAAGATCGGCAACGAGCGGAGCGATGTGCTCGCCAGCACTATCGTCGCCACCGAGCCGGTAAGCGGCGTCTTTATGCTGGCTCCCGCCACCGATACGCTGCACGAGGCTATCGGAACGCTGGTGGGGCAGCCGTTCATGCGGGCCCGCACGCGGGGATCGATCTCCTACCGGCGCGGCCGCGGCAACCTGGTGCTCTGGAACGCGGCGCAGCTTGGCAATGCCGCAAGCCTGGAGAACTCCTACAACACGTTCGTGGATGCAGGGCTCCCGCGCTTCCCGGAGCGGCTTCAGATGGTGGCCGGGAACACGGCGCGCTATGGGATGGAGGGGACCATGGTGGGCATGATCGATCCGGCGCAGCGCGCCGAGACCAGCGCCGGAGAGCTGGATGATATCGGCAGGGAGATAGAAAATCTCCAGGCGGCCTCTCCCGTGTTCGATCAGATCCTCTCCATTTTCGATCGCCTCCAGCTCTCCAGCTACGATGCGATGCGCTCGGTGCTCAGGATGCAGGGGGATGCGGTGCTGGAGGATCTTACCCGCCTGCGCGATCGCATGGGGCTGTATGCGGTGGGCGATGACCGGTTCATCCGCTTCGCCGCCGTGGTCGCCAGCGATAACCAGCAGCAGCGCGCCGGCGAGACCCTCCTGGATGCGCCGGACGATGCCGCGCTCGCCGAGCGTGTGGGGCTGTGGCACGAGCAGATCAAGGAGCTCGCAACGTCCGCCGCCGATCTGATGCTGGCGTTCCTCTCGAAGATGGGAGGAAGCCGCTCCGGCCCCCGCATGGAGTGGCAGAAGATCGTCTCGGAGCTGCATCGCTACGATGACAGAGTCCCGAAGAATTCCGTCTCGGCGGTGGAGGATCTTTTCATGGACCTCAACAACATCACCGAGGAGAACTATCGCGAGCGGCTGGTGAAGCGCTCCGTGGGGGATTATTTCCTGGCACGGCGCGAGACCTTCCGCCAGCGGCTCTACGATATCTACGACCGCGCCATCATCAACCGCGTGCGCCAGCGCTACGATACGCTCCGCAGGGTGTTCAACGATGAACTGCTGTATCACTTCCCCTTCGCCGATGCCGGCGATACGCTGATACGGCGCTCGGTGCCGCCGGAGGATCTGTACAACTGGTTCCGCATGCTCGACCGGTTCGTCACGCGCGACCGTAGCGTCTGGCTGCGCTGGAACGATGCGAATCTCGATGAGGGCTATCGCGCCGCCTATCGCTTCATCCTTACGATGAGCGATGTACGGGATTTCATGGCCCCGCTGCTGCGCGAGGATTCGGAGAACCCGCCGGAACTGCTGTTCGATGTGGAGTTCCGCGCCAATGTGCAGAAGGAGGTGGAGGCCCGGAATATCATCGACTGGCGACTGAAGATCGGCGAGCAGGTTCTCACGATTCAGGAGGCGGTGCGCCAGGGAGGGCCGCTGCGCGCTACCTGGAAACCCGGCGAGCGCATCCAGCTTTCGCTCCGCTGGGCCAAGAACTCGGCGCTCATCCCCCATACCGTCACGCGCGGCCGGGGGATGATCCAGAGCGACAGCCATACGGTGGTCTATCTGTTCAACGATCCCCACTGGGCGCTGCTCCGCCTGCTTGCGGCACACCGCGCCCCGGCGGCCAATGTTACCCGTAACTCGCAGCCGCAGATGCTGGAGTTCAGCGTGCTCCCGATGTGGAAGGTCTGGACCACCGATGATGTGCCGGTCAACCGGAACCAGTCGCCGGAACAGTCGCGGGCGTATATCCGGGTGGGCGTTCTTTCGCAGAACAGGAAGGAGAGCCTCCCGGTCCCCGTCTTCCCGACCACGGAAGCCCCGGCCCTCCCTCCGCTGCGGCCGGTACAGTAGGCCGATTGTCGATTTTCGATTGACGATTTTGGATTTTCGATTGGGGGGCGGGATTGGCGATTGACGAGAAGGGGGATCGGGGATGTAGTTGGCCTGCAATTCCCTTGTCCATGACCCCCGTAGATGTAGATGCACCCAAATGCTGTTCGGACCAGTTCCCGATAACTCTCTAAGCTCTAAGTACTAAAAACTAAGTACTGCTAACTATTAACTACTAACTCCATCCATGATGGACGATCTCCAGCTCTTGCGCGCCCCGATATCGGAGGAGTTCCCGGCGGGGGAGGGGCTCCGCTACGAGGGGACATACGACCAGATCCAGGAGGCGCGCCGCGAGGATGATTCCACGCTGTCGCAGGGGATATGGCAGACATCGCTGAAACGCGCCGACTGGGAGACCGTGCAGCGGCTGGCGCTGGAGGCTCTCACCAGACGCACCAAGGATCTCCAGATCGCGGTCTGGCTGCTTGAAGCCCGTACCGAGCTGTATGGCTTCGCCGGGGTGCGCTCCGGCCTGGAGATACTCCATCTGCTCTGCGAGACCTTCTGGGATGATCTCTTCCCGAAGGTCGAGGATGGGGATATCGAATATCGTCTCTACCCGATCGAGTGGATCAACGGCAAGCTGACCCTTCGCCTGAAGGGAATCGCGATCACCAATCCGGGCAACGCCGAAAGCCGCCCCTATTCCTGGGCCGATCTGGAGGCCGCCGGCCGCCTGGAGAATCTCGCCCGCAAGGATCAGAAGCTGGCGCGCGAGGCCGAGCATGATGAGCATCAGGTGACGATGACGAAGTTCGATGCCAGCATGATGCTCACCCCGGACGCTCATCTGAACGCGCTGCTGGCCGATGTGCAGGGGAGCCTGGATGCCCTGGACCGTTTCCGGGAGCTGCTGCGCGAGCTCTGCGGCGATCAGAGCCCCAGCCTCGCGAAGTTCCGGGAGCCGCTGGAGAGCGTGCGAAACCTCGTGATGACCACGCTCCACGGGCGCGGCGTTTCCCCCCATCAGGTGGCGGAGAACTTCTTCTTCCACGATGCGGATGATGAGCCCCCTGCCGATGGGGCGCAGCCCGCGGTTCCCTCGCAGAGCGGGGGGATGCCGGAATTGCGCAGCCGCCACGAGGCCTATGCCATGCTTGCGGCCATCGCCGATTATCTGATGCGGATCGAACCCCATAGCCCCACCCCCTATCTGGTGAAGCGTGCCGTGGCGTGGGGAAGCATGCCGCTGCCGGAGCTGCTGGTGGAGCTTATGGATCAGCAGGGAGATCTCTCGAAGATCTATACGCTGCTCGGCATCCGCGGGTAGCGGTTGCTCCGGCCGCGATGCGCATTTGCGTGAGGCCGCATCCGGGAGCATCTATCGGAATGAAGCTATCGAGGGGAGCCATCGGGTATCCCTGCCACGGACTACTGGCCGGCGGCCATAGCCCGGACAGCAGAACAGTAGTACCGAACCCCGGCGGTTTCCCGCCGGGCGTTCTGCAAAGAATTGTTTGTCCTTGACCAACTACGGTGCCTGGTGCACCGGCCGCTGGGCCGGAGTGCGCCGATGATTGGACCGTACTTCACTAAACCGTAATCGGAGGAGAGATCATGGCAGAGAGCACGCAGCACAAGCTGGATCGTGTGCGGCCACCAAGGGTACAGATCACCTACGACGTACAGACCGGCGATGCCATCGAGATGAAGGAGCTTCCGTTCGTGGTCGGCATCATGAGCGATCTGGCCGGAAAGCCGGAGCGTCCGCTGCCGCCGCTGAAGGAGCGGAAGTTCGTCAATATCGATCGTGACAATTTCAACACGGTGATGGATGCGATCTCCCCGGGGCTCTCGCTCCGCGTGCCGGATCGCCTGGGAGATGATCCCGATGCGCTGATGAACGTCTCGCTGAAGTTCAACTCGCTCGACGACTTCAGCCCCATCAACGTGGTACAGCAGGTGGAGCCGCTCCGCCAGCTCTTCGAAGCACGCCAGCGCCTCACCGATCTGCTGGCAAAGCTGGACGGCAACGATGCGCTCGACGATATCCTGCAGCAGATCGTGAGCGATACCGATGGACTGAACAACCTGAAAGCAACCATAGGAGGGAATGGGGATGGCCAAGCAAACTGATGCCGAAAACGGCGCAGAGGTTCTTACCGCCGAAGCCGGGGAGCTGAGCCTTCTCGACAAGATCATCGTGGAAGGGAACATGGCGCGCGACGAGAGCCAGCGCCCCTACGCCACCGATCTTATCGGCGAGTTCGTCAATCAGATCCTCGATGAGCGTATCACCGTCAGCAAGGATACCGCCGCGATGATCCTTCGCCGCGTGGCGCAGATCGACGAGCTGCTCAGCCGCCAGCTCAACGAGATCATGCACCAGGAGGAGTTCAAGACCCTCGAGGCATCCTGGCGCGGCCTCCAGTATCTGGTCTCCAACACCGAGACCAGCACCTCGCTGAAGCTCCGCCTGCTTCCGATCTCCAAGAAGGAACTGCTGAACGATCTGGCAAAGGCCAGCGAGTTCGACCAGAGCCAGCTCTTCAAGAAGATCTACGAGGAGGAGTACGGAACCTTCGGCGGCAACCCGTACGGGCTGCTGGTGGGCGATTTCGAGTTCGGCCGTCATCCGCAGGATATGGAGCTGCTCGATCTGGTGTCGCATGTTGCGGCTGCCGCCCACGCTCCGTTCATCGCCGCGGCCAGCCCGAAGCTCTTCGATATGGGAAGCTTCACCGAGCTTGGCGGACCGCGTGATCTGGCGAAGATCTTCGAGAGCTCCGAGATGATCAAGTGGCGCTCGTTCCGCAAGAGCGAGGATTCCCGCTATGTCACCCTCACGCTCCCGCATATCCTGATGCGCCTCCCGTACGGCCCGGACACCCAGCCGGTGGAGGAGTTCGAGTTCCGCGAGGATGTCAGCGGCAAGGATCACAGCAAGTATCTCTGGGGCAATGCCGCCTATGCGCTCGGCGTACGCATCACCGATGCCTTCGCCAAGTACAAGTGGTGCAGCGCCATCCGTGGCGTGGAAGGGGGCGGCCTGGTGGAGGGCCTGCCGATCCATACCTTCAGCACCGACGACGGCGAGGTTGCCGCGAAGTGCCCCACGGAGATCGCCATCACCGATCGCCGCGAGAAGGAGCTGAACGATCTCGGCTTCATCTCCCTCTGCTACCGCAAGAACAGCGCCGAGGCGGCCTTCTTCGGCGGGCAGACCGCAAACCAGCCGCTGGTGTACAACACGCCGCAGGCCACCGCCAACGCGCGCCTCTCCTCGCAGCTTCCGTACATCCTGGCCGCGTCCCGGTTCGCTCACTATATCAAGGTGATCATCCGCGACAAGATCGGCAGCTTCATGACGCGTTCCAACGTGGAGAACTATCTCAACACCTGGATCACCAACTACGTGCTGCTGAGCGATGATGCGGGGCAGGAGTTGAAGGCGCGGTATCCGCTGCGCGAGGCTCGTGTCGATGTGGCCGATGTTCCCGGACGCCCCGGCGTCTACAAGGCGGTGGTGTTCCTCCGTCCCCACTTCCAGCTCGACGAGCTTACCGCGTCGCTCCGGCTGGTTGCCGAACTTCCGCAGCCGGCCGCATAGCCGGTCCCGGGAAGCATCCGTCTGGTTCCCCTCCGTTCTTCTGCATATCCCACCCCCTTCTCCCGCGCCCGCTGTGGCGGTGCCGTTGCGGAGCAGGCGGGGGGAGAAGCAGGACCGCGTTGAAGAGTCGTACCGAACGGCCGGGTATGGTAGCCCGGCTCCAACAATAATCGTTACCGAACAAGGATAGAGGATACAATGGCAACGAACATCTATCTGAAGATAGAAACCCCGGATGTGAAGGGAGAATCCACCGATAGCAAGCACGCCGACCAGATCGAAGTGCTCGGATGGAGCCACTCGTTCAACCAGCCCACCTCCCCGGTGCGCAGCACCGCAGGCGGCGGCACCGTGGAGCGCGCCAACCATAGCGATCTGACGTTCACCAAGTACAGCGATATCGCATCCACCGATCTTCTGAAGCATTGCTGGGCCGGACAGCACTTCGGCAAGATGACCTTCCAGCAGTTCCGCAGCGGCGGCGTGGATGGCGAAGTGGAGTTCCTTACCGTGGAGCTTGAGGATGTCATCATCTCGAACTACTCCGTCTCGGCAGGCGCCGGCGATGTGCCGGTGGAGAATATCTCCCTGGCGTATGGCAAAGTCACCTACAAGTACGATCCGGCCGATGAGAAGACTGGGAAGAAGGCTGGGAACAAGCCGGTCTCGCACGATCTGAAGACCAACGTCGTGGCATAAGGCGGCCGGGATATCATGGTCTGACACGACGATATACCGGAGGGTGCGGCATTGCGCCGCGTCCTCCGGAATTCGGGGAAGGGGAACGCTACGGCGCCTGGGGCCTGGACGAAGAGGGGGCGGGGAATGATGATGCCCGCACGGCTGCAACCGCAGCCGGTACTACGTGTGCTTCTTTTTCTCTCTGCCTCTGTACTGTTAACTACTAACTGGTCACTGCTACCTGTGAACCGACACAGCAATTCAGGCGGCGTGCGTGCCTCCCTGTTCGACCGGCTGGTGGATACCGCACCGCTGGAAACCGAGGAGGCCCGCCCGCTCCGCACCCTCTCGCGCGATGAGCTTCTGGCCTCCGTCTGCCGCGAGGTCTCGCGCCTGCTGAATACCCGCAATAGTTCGTGGTGGACGGAGGCCAGCGGCTCCCGCACGGTGCTGAATTACGGTGTGGCCGATTACACAGCCTTCTATCCGGCCAACCAGGGGAACAGGCGCCGTCTGGAGATGATGATCGCCGGAAGCCTGGAGGCGTTCGAGCCGCGCCTGAAAGGGGTGCGCGTGCGCGTGGAGCCGGGCTACGAGGCGCATATGCTCCAGGCACGTATCGATGCCACGCTGGTGGTGGAGCGGATGAACGAGCCGGTCTCGTTCCCGGTGGTGATACGCAACAGAGATTCATATATCGAGGTGAACGCAGGTGAGCGAGCAGGATGAGTTGTTGCGGTATTACGAACAGGAGCTTACCCATCTCCGGAAGATGGGGGTGGAGTTCGCGCGCCGTTACCCGAAGGTGGCGGGCCGTCTGGAACTGAGCCACGATGGCTGCGCCGATCCGTATGTGGAACGGCTGATCGAATCGTTCTCCTTTCTGACCGCCCGTATCCGCTACAACATGGAGAGCCAGTTCCCGGAGATCCCGGCGGCGCTTCTGAATCTTCTGTATCCCCACTATACCAACCCGGTTCCCTCCATGACCGTGGCCCGCTTCGAGCCCGATCCGGCGCAGGGGATGCTCACCTCCGGGTATACCATCCCCCGCAGAACCCCGCTCTTTGCGCAGTCGCACCAGGGGGATACGCTCCGCTTCCGTACCTGCTACCCGGTTACCCTCTGGCCGCTGGAGGTTGCCGAGGCCGCATACGAGACGCCGGAGCAGTTCGATATGACGGCCGTGCCGTTCGGCGTGGCCTCCGCCTTCCGTGTCCGCATCCGATGCTCCAAGGGGACCCTTCCGGAGCTTGGCCTGAACGAGCTGCGCTTCCATCTGAACGGCGAGCCGATGCTGGTGCACGATATCTACCGGCTGCTGTTCGGCAGCGGCGTTCGCATAGCGATTCTTCCGCAGGGGGGAACCCGCCCGGTTCTGCTGCCGAAGGATTCGCTCCGTCCGGTCGGGTTCGGGACCGACGAGGAGGTGATACCCTATCCGCGCCAGGCCCACCCGCAGTACCGGCTGCTGCAGGAGTATTTCGCCTTCCCGGAGAAGTTCCTCTTCTTCGATCTCGGCAACCTTCGCCTGCACGGCTCCGAAAGCTATTTCGATATCTACTTCTTTCTCGATCACAAGCTTCCCGGCCGCCCGGCCGTGGGACGCGAGACCTTCCAGCTCGGCTGCACGCCGGTGATAAACCTGTTCCGCAAAACCTCCGAGCCTATCCGCCTGAGCCATCTTCAGAGCGAGTACCGGCTGGTTCCGGATATGCGCCGCGAGCGGAGCACCGAGATCCACACCATCGAACGGGTCTCCGCCTCCTCCGATGCCGATGCCACCGCGATGATCGTGGAGCCCTTTTTCTCCTACAATCATCATGGCGCCGCACGCGATGCCAGGGCGTTCTGGCATGCGCGCCGGGTGCCGAGCGCCCGGGCCACGATCCCCGGCACCGAGATGCTCCTCTCGCTGGTCGATCTGGGGTTCCGTCCCAGCCTGCCGCCGGTGCAGACGGTGTATGCGCATACGCTCTGCACCAATCGCCACGCCGCCTCCGAACTCCCCTCCAGAGGGGCCCTGCAGATGGAGGACGCCGCGCCGGTGGCCCGCATCGAGGCGCTGCACAAGCCCACGCCGCAGATCGATTCCCCTCTCACCGGCATGGCCTACTGGCGGCTGATCTCCCAGCTCTCGCTGAATTATCTGTCGCTGGACGGAGGCCCCGAGAGCCTGAAGGCGCTGCGCGAGATCCTTCTGCTGTCGGCAAATCCGGAAGATCCCTCGCACCATCACCAGATCGCCGGCATCAGAGAGATGCACTGCCGCAAGGTCACCCGGCGGATGGGTAAGCAGGCGTGGCGCGGCTTCTGCCAGGGTACCGCCATCACCCTGGTCTTCGACGATGAGAAATATGTGGGGACCAGCGCATTCCTCTTCGCCTCGGTTCTCAATCATTTCTTCGCGCTCTATGCATCCGTCAACTCGTTCACCGAGGTGAGCGCGCGGGGAATACAACACGAAACCATCTGGAATACATGGTCACCTATGGTTGGGGAACAGACGGTCCTGTAGAGGAGTGGCTTTTCCAGGAGGGGCACCGTTTCGATTTCTATCAGGCGGTGCGCATGCTGGAGCTGATCTATCCGGACAGGCGCCCCGTGGGAGAGGCCGCCGCGCCGGAGCGCGAGGTGGTGCGCTTCACATCGGATGTGAGCCTCTCGTTTCCGGCCAGCGATGTGGTGGAGATCCTCCCGCCGGCCGATGGCGAGCCGGCCCGGATGCGGGTGAACTTCCTGGGGCTTGCCGGAGGGCTCGGGCCGCTGCCGCTGGCCTATACCGAACTGGTGATGGAGAGGGTCTGGGAGAAGGATACCGCCATGCGCGATTTCCTCGACCTGTTCAACCACCGACTGGTATCGCTGATGCACAGAGCCAGAAAGCTGCATCGCATCGGCCTGGATAGCGGTCCGCCGGATGAAAGCCATTTCGCCCCCTTCCTCTACAGTTTCATCGGCCTTCAGACCGATGGGTTGAAGAATCGCATGGCGGTGCGCGATCGCTCGCTCCTCTTCTATGCCGGTCTTCTGGCCGAGCGCCCCCGTTCCATGGCCGGACTCCAGGCCCTCCTGGCCGATTACTTCGGCGTGGGCATCAGAGGCCACCAGCTTCTGGGGCGATGGCTGGCGCTGGAGCCGGACCAGCGCACCGCGATCGGTCTGGGGGGACGCAACCAGATCCTCGGGGTGGATGCCGCGATCGGCGGGCGGGTATGGGACCAGCAGGGAAAGTTCGAGCTGCGTATCGGCCCCATCCCGTATCCCAGGCTGCCGGAGTTCCTTCCGGGAGGGGATGCCCTGGCGCCGCTCTGCGCTCTGACCCGCTTTTATGCCGGCGATGAGCTGGAGTTCGATCTGATAATCGAAGTGGAGCCGGCGAGCATACCGGCCCTGCAGATCCGGTCGCGCGGAGAAGGGGGGCTGGGCTGGACCTCCTGGATGGGAGGGGGAGGCCGCAGCAGCGCCCCGCGCGAGGTGCGGGTCGGCTGGAGAATCATAGAGGAATTATTACGTACAAACAGGAGCGGGCAATGGAGTTCGAGCTGAAATCACTGGTCGCCAGGCTGAATCCCACATGCCGCAAGGCATTGAACGAGGCGGCCAATCTCTGCAAGTCACGCACCAACTATAGCGTGGAGATCGAACATTTCCTCCTGAAGCTGCTGGAGATCCCCGGCACCGATCTGGAGCGGATCGCCGCGCAGTACGATCTGAACCGCGCCGCCATCATGCGGGAGCTTTCCGCTGCGGTCGATAATCTCCGCCGTGGCAACGATCACAATCCCTCCATCTCCCCGCAGGTTGCCGGGCTTATCCAGGAGGGCTGGATGATCGCCACGCTCCACCTCGGTGCCCAGCAGGTCCGCTCCGGCGCGCTTCTGCTGGCGCTGCTGGAGAGCGCCTCGCTGCGCGGGATAGTCTCGGAGATAGCGCCGGGAGTGGCCCAGATACCCCGCGAGCGGCTGCGTTCCGAGCTTGCCGAGGCCATCGCCGGCTCCGGCGAGGATGCTCCCGGCGGGGCCGCCGCCACCCCGGCCAACGGCTCGCAGGGGGAGCCCGGCAAGGCCGGCACCGAGGCGCTGGACCAGTACACGCACGACCTCACCGCGCAGGCGCGCGCCGGCAGGATCGATCCTATCCAGGGACGCGATCCGGAGATCCGCCAGATCATCGATATCCTCACCCGCCGCCGCCAGAACAATCCCATACTCACCGGCGAGGCCGGAGTGGGGAAGACCGCCGTGGTGGAGGGGCTGGCGCTCAGGATCGTGGCCGGGGATGTGCCCCCTTCGCTCCGCAATGTCTCGCTCCGTACGCTCGATCTGGGGCTGCTCCAGGCGGGTGCGGGGGTGAAAGGGGAGTTCGAGAACCGGTTGAAATCGGTGATCGCCGAGGTGAAGGGATCGCCGAAGCCGGTGATCCTCTTCATCGACGAGGCGCATACGATGATCGGCGCCGGCGGCTCGGCGGGCCAGGGGGATGCGGCCAACCTGCTGAAGCCCGCCCTGGCGCGCGGCGAACTGCGCACCATCGCTGCCACTACCTGGAGCGAGTACAAGCGATATTTCGAGAAGGACCCCGCGCTCACCCGGCGCTTCCAGGTGGTGAAAGTCGAGGAGCCCGATGAGGACCGCGCCGTGGGGATGCTGCGGGGGATCGTGCCGGTGCTGGAGCGCCATCACAACGTGAAGATCCTGGACTCCGCGGTGCGCGAGGCTGTGCGCCTGTCGCACCGCTATATCACCGGCCGCCAGCTCCCCGACAAGGCCGTGAGCGTGCTGGATACCGCCTGCGCCCGCGTCGCTATCGCGCAGAACGCCATCCCCTCGGCTCTGGAGAGCATCGCCTCGCGCATGACCCGGCTGGAGATGGAGCTTGATGTGCTCCGCCGCGAACAGCTCTGGAGCAAGGGACACGCCGCGCGCATCATCGAGCTGGAACGGGAGATGGAGGAATGCGCCGCTACCCGCCACCGCCTGGAAACACGATGGGAGGAGGAGACCACGCGCGTGGCGGAGATCAACGAGATGCGCGGCACCATCGAATCGCTCGCCGAAGCCGAGCCCCAGGATCGTGCGGAGCTGGATCGCCTTGCCGGCGAGCTGGAGGAGATGTGCGAGGCCCTGGAGGGCCTTCAGGGGCGCGAGCCGATGGTG
>JBMDXA010000106.1:0-20705 GCA_048594725.1 Candidatus Kapaibacteriota bacterium | reverse complement strand
TACTTGAGCGACCCTGAGTAGGCACTCTCGGAAGAACCCCACGCAAAGCCGCGAAGGCGCAAAGAAAGACCTCTTCTTTGCGCCTTCGCGGCTTTGCGTGATGCATCTGGCATGCTTGGGTCTATCAGGTATATAATCGCCTAATTCAATTGCCGGAATATCAGCCGAAAAAAGTTGAGCGCGCCTACAAGAAAGTCAGTAAATTCGCGTCATGATTTGCGCAGAGGTGAGGTCCATTGCCACTGCGGTCTCGGAACATATCCCATATCCTAAATCTCATTAAGGGAAACCCATGTCTCTACACTACTGCCGTAGCCGGCACTTGTCGTGGTGTTCGGTGCGTTCGCTTGTGGCTCTCTTTGCTCTTCTTGCTATCGTTTCATCCCATCGTGCCGATGCCCAGACCACACGGCGCTATGTCTACTTCCCCTCCCCCAGCATTACCGACGGCCGTTTCCTCTCCATGGCCGGCAGCGGCCTGAATACCCTCGGTGAGGATATCGTCCTGAAGCTGGCCGTCCCCGGAGCTACCAGCTCCATCGAGATCGGCATCTTCGACGGCGAGACCGGCGGGCAGTGGGACCAGGGGACGGTGCAGATGGACTTCACTCTGTATGCCGACCCGAAGGGGGATGGCAGCGGCACCACGCGCGTGCAGCAGTGGAGCGGATCGCAGATGGCGGACAACAGCTGGTTCAGCGCTACGGTGCCCCACGTTGCCGGCGCACGCGGTGCCAACGGTGATTATTTCTACATCCTCCGTGTCAGCAACCCCAATCCCTCGGTGATGGCATGGAGCAATTTCAAGATCCGCACCAGCGGTACCGTGGTGGCGCTCATCGATCGCCCGTTCGCCTATACCGCCCCGCTGCACAGCCTGGCCGATGCGCGGGTCATCTTCCCGAATTATCCCACACTGACCCCCACCACCTACGACGGTAGCTGGAGCTTCTTCATTCAGCTGAACCGCCCGGCCACCTCGCTGACGGTGTGGGACGGCGATATGGATCACGGCTCGTACGATTGCTCCGTCAACGACACGGACGATCCCGACACGCCGAACAACGCCATCCCCGCGTGGGCATCGGGAAATTCCGCCGCCGTTCCGGAGGGCCTTGCCGCCTCCACCCTGCCGTGCAGCGATGCCGCAGGCAATGCCACCGGCGGAACCACTACCAGCAACCCGGCTGATGATGCGCGCAACGAAGTGGTGCGCCGCTCCCCGAACGTAAGCTACGAGCTGATCGACCCGCGCGGCGTGCGCTACGCCAACACCAACCCTTCCGGCAACCTGGAGTGGGAGCAGTTCCGGATCGCTACCGGCACCTTCAACCGCAACCTGTCGGATTATCGCGCCGACTCGCTTCCGGCCGGCGTCTACGAGATCCGCATCAGCGGCGTGGATATGAACAACCTGAACGCATGGCGCTTCCCGTACGATGCTCTCGGCGTGGATTCCACCGGCACGCCGGTCACTCCGATCCGTCCGGGACAGATCGTCGGCGACGTGTATTACGATGTAAACAACAATGGACGTCAGGACTCCGATGAGCCGGGCATCCCGGCGGTGACCGTGGAACTGAGCACCGGCGCCACGGCTGTGACCGACAAGGACGGCCATTATGTGTTCCCTGATCTCGAGCCGGGAACGTATGTGGTGAAGGTGGACGACGAGACCCTGGCCCCCGGCGTCAGCCCGACGGGCGATGCCGACGGCGTGCGCACTCCCAACTCCGCCAGCGTGACCGTGACGGAGGGGCAGACGGTTCGCACGGCGGACTTCGGCTACAAGCGCAACACCTCCTCGGTCTGCAGCGGCACCAAGCCCGTGGGCTACTGGGTCAACAACACCCGGTGCTGGCCGCTCAGCCGCATCAAGGTGGGCTGCACCACCTACACGCAGGCCCAGGCGCTGCTGATTCTGCGCAAGGCCACCGCCGGCGACAAGACGTATCTGCTTGCGGCGGAGCTGATTACCGCGAAGCTGAACATCGCCGACGACAACGATCCCTCCCGTTCGGTGGAGAACGCCATCGAGGCGGCGGGGCTGTGGCTGTCGTGGAACCCGATCGGCAGCGGTGTTGGAGAGGCAAGCGGCTGCGGATATTCCTCGCCCTGGTCGATAGGAAAGATTCTGTACAGTTCTTTACAGTCGTTCAATTCGTGCAAGGTGAAGTCCGGTTGTTTCCGATAATCGGAAAAAGCGAATTGCGCAATTGTAGTATCGAATGAAAAAAGCCCGGAATCTTCCGGGCTTTTTTCGTTGATATATCATGCTTTGCGGGGGATCGCCCCAGAAAATACGGGCGATGCCGGGGAGAAGCTCAGGGACGCGCCGCTGACCGGATTCCGGACAGATTATATACCCTATAAACTGCCCGTATGCATGCCAGAAATGAGCGTTTCACCGGGGAATTATTTCTTATCCGGTGCGTTTGGATTTTACTCCATCCTTCAGTAACATTGCATCCTCTTCGAAGACGGCACGGCTCCCATAGCGTGTCCATCGCATTCGAAGAAAATACTGCGTACGAGGTCTATAGTAGTGGCCCGAGGCCTTTTCAAACCGGTGTTACCAGAATGCCGGACTTATGAACAGTCTCCTCGGATGTTTCTTTCAGGGTCATATTACAATTTCCGTTTCGAGGATTACACCAATCCATTTCGTACGGAAGTAATAGCCCGGCGCAGTACAGCAGGTCCACCGTCTTATTTCGAATAACAACAGACTTTCCTATAAAGAGCTCCGCGGCATACTGCCTATGCCGTTTTTCCGGAGAGATAGTTCCGATACCTCCTTGTGCAAGGAATACCGGGACAGGCCATAACTGCCAATGGTTCATCTCTCTTTCTTTGGAGCTCGCCAACCGAGCGCCCCGCTAACCCTGGGGCAATAATGCCGGGTGTAACCCCCCTGGCTCGCGCATAAGGTAGTGACGACTACCCGTTGCTAGGCCCGAGACGTGGCGATGCTACTGTCAAATACCAATGAGGCTGCTGCCCAGAGCTTTGTATGTATCCTGCCAGTGTGTTTGCAACGATTCTCAGGTCACTTTCAGCAGAGTGCAGTCAGCGTACTGTCGCTAATTCGAGCAACCGTTTCCCAAACGGCCTATCGACGTGTCGATCCTGCACATTCCCTCTAAACTGAATCTCTTTTAGGACGAACACTCAAATGAAGGTGAACCAGTACCGTTCAACACGCGTGTCCCGTATGGGTGCACGTTTCATGATGCTGATGCTCCTGGCAGGGCTTGGCCTCATGACGCAGCAGCTCAGCGCCCAGGTGCGCTGGGTCTACTTCCCCACCCCCGGCGTTACCGATGGGCATATGCTTTCGATCGCCGGTGAAGGAATCCAGACCCTTGGTAACACGATCTATCTGAAGCTTTCCTCGCCGATGACCGCATCGCAGATGCGCGTCGGGATTTTCGACGGCGAGACCGGCGGAACCTGGGACCAGGGAACCGTGCCGCTTGAGTACACGCTCTTCGCCGATCCCCTCGCGGACGGCTCCGGCAACTTCCAGGTTGCCCAGTGGATCGGCAACACCATGCCGGACAACGCATGGTTCAGCACCGCGGTTACCAACGTGCCGCAGGCGCAGACCCCGTGCGGCGATTATTTCTACCTGCTGCGCGTTCGTAGCACCAACCCCGACACCATGAGCTGGAGCAGCTTCAAGGTGCGTAGCGATGGCCCCATCAGCGCTCTGGCCCGCGCGCCGCTCACCTATGCGGCACCGCTCGGCAGCGCCCTCGATGCAAAGATCATCTATCCGGAATATCCGGGCCTGGGACAGACCACCTACGACGGCGTCTGGAAATTCTTCGTTGAGCTTCCGACCCCCGCCACCTCGTTCACGATGTGGGATGGTGATTTCGACTACGGTTCGTTCGACTGCACGGCCAACGACAACGATGATCCGGACACCCCGAACGACGTGCTGGAGCCGTGGACCGATGGAACCTCCGCTGTGGAGGAGGGCATCGCCGAGGGTGGTGTGGAGTGCGGCAGCGGCACCATCGTGGGACCGGGTGCTACCCCGGCCGGTGGCATGACCACCAGCAATCCCCCGGATGATGCGAAGCTCCCGATCTTCCGCCGTTCGCCGAACGTCACCTATGATGTGATCGCGCCGAACAACGTCACGTACAACAACTCCAACCCCTCCGGCAACCTGGAGTGGGAGCAGTTCCGGATCGCTACCGGTACCTTCAACCGCAACATGTCGGATCTCTCGGCCACCAGCCTTCCGGCCGGTATCTACCAGATCCGCATCCAGGGCGTTGACCTCAGCAACCTGAACGCCGTCCGCTTCCTCCAGGATGCTCTCGGTGTCGATTCCACCGGCATGCCGGTTTCGATGGCGGTCTGCGCGGCACAGCCGATCCAGGGTATGATCAGCGGCACGGTTTCCCTCGACGCCAACCGTAACGGCAAGGCCGACGCCGGCGAAGTGGGTATCAAGAACGTGCAGATCAACCTCGAGGCCGATTACAACAACGACGGCACCGTCGACAAGACCTTCTCCACGACCACCGATGCTGATGGCAAGTACGTCTTCGCCCAGCTGGCCGAGGGCCGCTACAAGGTGCGCGTGGATGTGACGACCCTTCCGGACGATGTGGATGCCACCTATGATACCGACGGCATCACGACGGCGCATCTGGTCTCCACGCAGATCACCCCGACCCAGACCGAGCGCACCGCGAACTTCGGCTACGCAGCCAAGTGCATCCCGGGCGTCGCCACGGTCGGGTACTGGAAGACGCACACCGACGAATGGCCGGTCAGCAGCCTGAAGCTCGGCAGCGTCACCTTCAACAAGTCGCAGCTCATCAGCATCCTCTCGAAGTCGTCCTCCTGCGGCGACAACACCTACATCCTGGCGCAGCAGCTCATCGCTACCAAGCTGAATCTGCTGATGGGGAACGATGGTTCCTGCATCACCGCCACGGTGACCTCGGCCGACAACTGGCTCTGCAAGTACCCGGTCGGCAAGAGCGTCTCCCGCTCGGCATGGTGCACCGGCGACCCGATCAAGGACAAGCTGGAGTCGTACAACTACGGCTACCTCTGCGCCAAGCATCGCGACAAGGTCACCTGCGGCCGTGACAACGACCGTCCGAAGTGGTGCCGCGACAGCAACGACGACAAGTGCGGCAAGCCGCGCTGGTGGAACTGCAAGGACAACGATCGTGACAGCGATTCCAAGGACAAGCAGCTTCGCGACCTCCTGGAGTGGCTCAAGCGCTTCCGTTAATCGTCCACGGTGGTTATCTACCACATTGATTTGATCCGGGTCCGGAGTTCATCCGGGCCCGAATCCCCTGGAGCCGGGCGATCCCGGGCATAGTATGACTTCATCCTCACGGAGGAAGCCATACTGGGCAGACCTCTCGAGCATTTTGATTTGTCCGTATTGTCCGTATTGTCCAAGCACGGGTCCGGAGTAACATCCGGGCCCGTGCTTATTTCTATCCGGCCGGTGGCGAATGCAGAGCCCGGGTTGCCGCCGTCGTTCCGGGTTCCTGGCAGAATGCGCCTCGCGGCTTTGCGGGCATTTCCTCGCGGGCCGGGATGCTGCTGCGGCACACTGAGACATTCGCCGTGCGGGGGATGGAGATGCTATTTTCTTCCGGGGGGCTATCTTGTTCCCGTCATGCCGGCGTAGTTCGAACGTTCCCGGAATATCTTCCGGTGCAGGGCGTTCCGGCAGCGGGCCGGCGGCGGAGGGTCCATGAATTTCCGGAGTGAAGCAGTATGATCTCGCGTCGATCAGTGATATCCCTTTCCAGAGATCAGGTCTCGACCGATCTTGCCGGCGAGGCCGCCATCCTCAATCTCGTCGATGGTGTGTACTACGGCCTGAACGAAGCAGGGGCCTTTATCTGGAGGATGCTTCAGGAACCGAAAACGGTGGCCGATATCTGCGCCGGAATGATGGCCGAATATGATGTGGACTCCGACCGCTGCGAGATGGATGTGCTGGAGCTGCTGGAGGAACTGCAATCGAAAGGATTGATCGAGGTGCGCAACGAAACCCGTGCGTAAATTCTTCCGTCTGTCATTCGCCGGGCAGCGTCTGCTGCTGAAGACGTTCCTGCTGGTGGCGCTGGTCCGTTCCGGGCTGACGCTGCTGCCGCTTCGTGTTCTGCGCAAAGGTGCATCGCGGCTGATGGTGCCGGGGCGGGTTGTGCCGGAAGAGGGGATCTCCCCGGAACGGATCGCCTGGATGGTGGCCGCCGCCAGCAGGCTGGTTCCCCGCGCCACCTGTCTTACCCAGGCGCTGGCCGCGCAGATACTGCTGGTACGGCGCGGCCATGATGCGATGCTCCGTATCGGCGTGGCGCGCGATCGCAGCGGGGCGTTCACCGCCCATGCATGGATCGAGCAGGAGGGAAGAGTGATCGTGGGGGAGCGGGGATATCGCGAGTTCACGCCGCTGCCGCAGGTGGGGGAGCGTGGATTGTAGGTGCGGCAGGCCCGCCGAAGTATGCCGGAATCGCGGGCCCGCGCCGGGCATCAGGCGGCAGGCCGGGCATGGGACGGCGGAGCATTGCCGGCCGCATCGTTCTCTATCTCTCTTTCAATCGTGCATCGTCAACCCAACATCGTAACTCATGATGCCCCGCGGAGACAGGCGGCCATCCCGAAGAATTTTTACTTGCAGGAGATCGAATATGATTGTCGCGCGCATCGCGCTTTATGCCATAGCTCTGATGTCCCTTTCGTTGCCGGCCCTTGCCCAGGTGGATGATGGTTTCGGCGGGGATGGTACCGAGACGACTACCGACTCCGCCGGCTCCGATACGCTGGATGCCGATTCGCAGTTCTTCCAGGGGATCGATGAGGATGAGAGTTTCAACCCGCCCGAGGAGCAGACGTTCTTCCGGGTTCGCGGAGGATTTTTCGGCGGCCCGATCGTGGAGCTTACCTCGCTGAAGCCGGAGGATCTCGACCCGGTACTGGAGGGGGATCTGGTGATCTACGGCGCGCAGGGCTATGTGCTGCTGAACAGCTGGATGTTCGGCGGCGGCGGGATGGGCGCCCATCTGTACGATATGAGCCCGGAGTACGACCGCTTCGATTTCGGTTACGGCGGCTTCCTCACCGGATACGACACCAAGATCTTCAACGGCGCGCTCTCGCTTCAGGGAACCCTTATGCTGGGCGCGGGCGGTCTGGAAATGCTGAAGAAGCGCCCCGATGTCGCCGATCCCACCGGCAATGAAATTCTGGAGCGCTATCGCGATGAGGGATTTTTCCTTCTCCGTCCCGGCATCAGCATCGGTTATTCTCCGGTGCAGTTCGTGGAGTTCCGTGCGGGCGCCCATTATCTCTACCCGATCGGCGGCCAGAGCGTGGAGGATCTTCGCGCGCTCAGCTACGGGCTGCATCTGATGCTGACGATCGGCGATTGAGAGATTTCCGGTTTTCGATCGGAACATCGTTTTCGATAATCCTGTGATGAGCCTGCGGGCCGGAATAGTTCCGGCCCGCGTCGTTTCAGGGGAACCCCTATCGTGCGAACGCCGAAGATGCCGCGCCGATGGCTTCACAAACAGCAACGCGCAACGGCTGTCACATCTTCCGGAAAAGAGCGTCAGGTGGATGATCGGGTACCGTTGCGGGTGGCCGGTGATGGGCGCGTGGTGCCGGCACCATAATGAACCGGCCCGGCGCAGACCGCGTTAAAAGTGCCATCGGCATGGACGCGTGCAGGATTCTCAAATAATTCCAGGAGAAATCATGAAGATTTATCTGACAGGGGTGGAGCCGGAACTTGTGGAGGCATGGGACCGCTTCTGCGGCGACCTTGAAGAGGTGAGCGTCTATCATGGCTCCATTCTGGATCTCCCCTGCGATGCGGTGGTAAGCCCGGCCAACAGTTTCGGATTCATGGATGGCGGCATCGATATGATCTACAGCCGCTATTTCGGCTGGCATGTGCAGGAGCGCCTGCAGAAGCTGATCCGGGAGCGGCATCACGGGGAGCTTCTGGTTGGAGCCGCCGAGATTGTGGCTACCGATGACCCCGCGATTCCCTATCTGATCGCCGCCCCCACCATGCGGGTGCCGATGATCCTCGCCAACAGCGTCAACCCCTATCTGGCGGCTCGTGCGGCCCTGCTGTTGGTGCGCCATGGGATATTCCCCGATGGCGAGTTGCAGGGAACCCCGGTTGCCGGTGCAATCGCCAGCATCGCCTTTCCCGGCCTCGGGACCGGTGTGGGCCGGGTTGGGCCGAACACCTGTGCGCGCCAGATGCGCGCGGCGATCGAGGAGGTGCTGCTGGAGAAGGCCCCGTTCCCCGCATCGTGGAAGGAGGCGCAGGACCGTCATCAGAAACTCTACACCGATTTCACCCGCGATCTGCAATTCGAATAGCAGAGGGGCGCCAGTGACGGGCGGCCGGAAGAGAAATTGCAGCGCCGTGGCGAAATGATTAAACGCGGGGCCACCGTTTCCCGATCTCATAGACTCCATAGTGCAGCGGCCGCACTACTGCCGTGCGGGAAATATTCAGAAGAAAATATCTCCCCGAAAAACCCTCAATGAACCGATGATTATAGCTCTGGAAAAATTATGAACAGCAGAAGATTTCTACTCGCACTTGCACTGATTCCATTCGCACTTCTCGCCGGAGCATGCGGCCATACCAATAAGCTGGCCCGGTACGATGTCATGGGAAAAAGCGCGCTCTTCCGCTCCAGCTCCACCAGCGATGCGGCTTCCGGTATCTCGCTGATAGAAAGCCCCTCGAAAAATACCGTCACGGAGGTTATCGCGGCGGTGGGCTCGGTGATCGTGGGGGACCAGGCGCGCAGGAAGCTGGAGCGCGCCATCAACGGCGATTCGATAGCGCACGCGATCTCGCAGGGAATCCGTACTTCCACGGCCGATTATCTCAATATGCGGCCGGTGGAGAGCATCGCCAACGATCCCGATTTCATCGTCGAGACGGAGCTGACCGAATGCCGGATCGTCTCCAGTTCCGCCGGCATCGCGCTTCGCGTGGAGGGAAATTCCCGTGTGGTGGATCGCCGTTCCGGCGGCATCGTCTGGGAGGATTCGGAGAGCCATACCATCCCTCTGTCGCACACGTATCTGGCGGCGTTCGGCCCCAAGGTGGTTTCCTCCGGGATGTCCATCTTCAACGCCGTGCAGCTTCTGAACCTGAGCGAAGAGGATATCCGGTCGGTGGTGGAGAACGCTTCGCTGGATGCCGGCAGGGAGATCGGCGAGACCCTGCGCGAGGATGTGGCGGATATGAAGGGACGGTAGGGGGAAAGTCCGGGGGGCGGGGAGTGCGGGGGCCGGGGAGGGCATACTCACCTGAAAAGCGCTGTACGAACCAGGCCCTATCAACTAAATCCGTTTTGTGGAACTCTGCCGGAGTGTTATCGTTGCCCCCCAGAGGATTTCTCTCGTGAGGGGTGCAATCATATAACTTCCAGGGCAATCGACATATGACACGTTTCCTACGGATCTGCTACTCGCTGCTGGTGCTGTTGTGCATAGGGTCCGGGCTGCACGCCCAGACATCTCCCGCGGCTCCGGCCGATACGCTGACCGGCAACGATTTCTATCGCCGGCAGGCGTTCGGTATCGGGTTGAACGCCAGCCTGATATCGGGAGCGGGGCTTTCCGGGCGTGCCACCTTTCCCGGCGGGTTCATCACGCAGGCCTCGTTCTTCGTGATAACCCTGGGGGAGTGGACCCATTTCAATATCGGCGGCGAAGTGCAGTATTCCTTTATCCGCCAGCCGGACTGGAGGCTGTATTCGATGCTGGGCATGGGATTTTATACCTCCACCTCCGACGACACCACCAAGCCGGGCAACCGTATCGCCAATCCGTTCCGTATGGGACTCGGCATCGGCTACGAGTGGTTTGCCAGCGAGCAGTTCGTGGTATCTCTCGGCGGAGCGCTCAGCTATTTCCCATCCACCGCCGAGTTCCTGCCGACGCCGGAAGTGGGGCTGTTCTTCTATTTCCGGTGATGCAGGCAATGTGAAGAAACGATGATGGCCGGCGGTTGGCGCGCGAGCCCTTCCGCTGCCGGTTCATCGCGGCCGTTATAACCGGATAATTACTGTCCGGTGGCGCCCGCGATGGAGCGATACCATTTTCTGTTCATCAATCGAAAATCTACAATCCAAAATCGAACATCAGGAGATTCTATCATGGCGATTCGCAAGGCCAATGCAGTGTGGGAAGGGAGTCTGAAGGAAGGGAAGGGATCGATGAAGCTCGGCAGCGGAGCGTTCGAGGGGGCCTACTCGTTCCTCTCGCGTTTCGAGGAGGGGGCGGGCACCAACCCGGAGGAGCTGATCGGGGCGGCTCACGCCGGATGCTTCTCGATGGCACTGTCGGCCGGGCTCGGCGAGGGCGGTTTCACTCCCACCCGCATCAGCACCGAAGCGAAGGTGCATATGACGATGGGAGAAGCAGGGCCCACCATCAGCACCATCGAGCTGAACACCGAGGGTGAGGTGCCGGGCATGGATGAGGAGACCTTCCGCGAATATGCCGAGAAGGCCAAGAGCGGCTGCCCGGTATCCAGGGCGCTGGCAGGAGTGGAGATCAAGCTGAACGCCCGTCTGGCAGGCTGATACTCCGGTAGAATCGGGTAGATACAGCAGCGCCCCGGCCGCACTATGGCGATCGGGGCGTTTCCGTTACGCGCCGGCGGAGATCATTTCTCGCCGGAATCTTTCTTGCCGGAACGGCGGGCCGGTTTTTTCTCCGCCGCCGTCTCGCGGATGGGGCCCAGCCCCACACCGGAGGCGCGGGACTGGATGGTGGATGCCCTGCCGTTGATATAACCGGTGGGCTTTGCCGGGCTCCAGCGGCGCGGATTGGGGAGCACGGCTGCCAGCAGCGCCGCCTGGCGGGCGCTCAGCTTGGAGGCCGGGACGCCGAAATATTCCTGCGATGCCGCCTCCACGCCGTAGATGCCATCCCCCCATTCGATCACATTGATGTAGACTTCCAGAATCCGTTTCTTTCCCCAGAGAAATTCGATGAGATAGGTGAAATACACCTCCAGCCCCTTGCGCAGATAATTCCGTCCCTGCCAGAGAAACACATTGCGCGCGCACTGCATGGT
This sequence comes from Candidatus Kapaibacteriota bacterium, assembly GCA_048594725.1. Classification (GTDB taxonomy): domain Bacteria; phylum Bacteroidota; class Ignavibacteria; order OLB7; family OLB7; genus JAFDZV01. Next base: position 9,586 of record JBMDXA010000106.1, on the reverse strand, counting down.
GATGGTGCTGGCGCCATAGAGCTTCTTGCCATCGGATGCCTCGTTGCGCCGTTGCGCCTGCTCCACGGCCTTCCAGTCGATCCCCTCGTGCGTGAAGAACCGCCCATCCTCGGCACCGATCACCGAGCGCAGGAGCGCCGGGCTTACATCCTCGATATCGACCCACTGTTTATCGACGCCCACGATCTCTCCCCCTGCCAGACCTTCCAGCGGGCGGATCACCATAAGCGGCGTAAGAGGAGGGTCCACCACACGATAGATGAGCACCAGCGCCACGGAGGCGAGGAAAAAGAATGCGACCAGCCTGACCGCCCATCTGAGTAATCGTAGCATGATAGTCTTGAGGATGGTTCCATCGGAGGGGAGCTTCCCTCCCCGGCCTGTTGGGGCCGGGGGATGCCCGCTTCCTTTTCCCTTCCGGGGAGCGCGCCCGGAGGAACGCCGCGCGCCCTCGGTCTCGCGTGTGCCCCCGCCCCCCTGCTGATCGAGCAGGCCAAGCTGTCCGGCCACCGCGCGCCGCCCCTGGGAACTCTTTGCCATCGTTGATTGCTCTCCGTGATTTCCAGAGAGCAAAAGTACGAACGGGGGAGGGATGAAGATAGTAGTTGGAGTGCTTGGAGCGTAGGTTTTAGAGCTTAGAGCTTAGGTCTTAGAGCTTGGAGAGAAAGGATGCGGGTGGTCAGGCACAGAGGGGGTCGGTAGTCAGTCCGCGGGCTGCGCCCGCTGTCAGTAGTCCGTGGCTGGAACCTGGTAGATAGTAGGTAGTAGCTACGTATCTATGCTATTCTCAGAGATATGTTGTCGCGGAGTTGTGCTCCGTGACCTCCGCGAAGGCTCGCGAAGCCAAACTCCGCCCGAACAGGCCGGCAACTCGCAATGGCACCGGAAGAATCCATCAACCCGCCACACCGCCACATTCTCCCCAATCGAAAATCCCCCCTGCTTCATCCCTTCCTGTATCCTTTCGGCAGGAACATCACGAAGCTCTGCGATACCAGGAGCGCGGTGAGATAGAAGAAGATGATCTCCTCCACCGGCAATGGCCCTACGAACAGGCCGAGGATCTGTTGCGGATCGAAATACCAGATGCCGTCGCGTACGGCGAACGAATCGGCGATGGTATAATAGGTGCCGATAATCAGCGGGGGAAGCAGAACGGCCTTCAGGTTGTGCCGGAATATCCTCCACGCGATCGCCCACTGGATCAATACCACCGGCAGCATCCAGAAAAGCATATGAAAAAGATAGCGGGTAGACATGATTTACGATTGACGATTTTCGATTGGGGAGAAGCAGGAGAGCCCAGGAGCCGGGGAGCCTTCGCAGAGGCCGCGGAGTACAACTCCGCGACAACACATCTCTGAGAATAGATCCATAGGTACCTAGCTACTACCTACTATCTACCAGGTTCCAGCCACGGACTACCGACAGCGGGCGCAGCCCATGGACTGACTATTGACCCCCTCTGTGCCTGACCACCCGCATCCTTTCCAAGCTCTAAAACCTAAGCTCTAAGACCTAAGCCCTAAGCACTCCAACGACTATCTCCAGCCCCCGCAGGCGGCGGACTACTAACTACTACCTACCCTCGCTCCTCTTTTCCCGGAAGAAAATGCAGCGCCACCAGGCTTACCGCCACGGTCTCTATCACGAAGAACATGATCTCCTCGATCGGGAGATTGAGCACCCGGAAGAGCACGCGCCGTTCCTCGAAATCCCAGATCTTTTCTCCCACCGCCCAGTTGTCCCACGGGAAGGTAAACCCCAGCACGATCAGGCAGAGCGCGCCGATCCATCGTGCATGCACACGCGTCAGCCGTTTCCGCCCGAGCCAGAGGAGCAGGAGGATCAGCGGCAGATTGAACAGAAGATGAAATTCCAGATACGTCATAGGCGTTGCCGATGCAATCATGATGCGCCATCGGCGCAATATTCCCCGCGCGGGCGGGCGCTGCTCCGGGTATAAACACCGGGAGCGGCCGGGGAGTTCACCGTGCGATGAACTTCCGTCCGCTCCTGGAATATATTCCGGCCGGGGATTCGTTCTTCGGCCTACCGCCGTATCACCAGCGGGCGCGCGAAGGTGGCATCTCCCACCGTCACGATGCAGGTATACGAGCCGGACGGAAGGGCGGAAATCTCCAGCGGCAGCGCCACACGTCCGGCCACGCCGTAATGTGCGGGGATCACCGATACGGTACGTCCGAGCAGATCGCAGATCCTCCCGCTCACGGTTCTTCCTCCTTCCGGAATCGTCAGATCCAGCATGGCGCTTCCGGATGCCGGGTTCGGATAGATGGCTCCGGCGCTGGCCCCGGCTATGGCGGCGGGCGGGGCGCTGCTGCTGTTGGAATCGGGGGGGGCTGCAAAGCGCTGCTCCACGCCGAACCACGGGGTCTTCTCCGTTGCCAGATCCAGCGTGACGCGCCACGAGCCGGATGTGATACGGGTTGCCGGAATGGTCCGGCCGGTAGGCTGTGCCATCGAGTCGAGCGGGTGGAGTAGCACCGTATCGGCGGCGGTATAGAAATTCACGCCGATCCGTGCCGATTCCATCTGCACCGGCGCGGCTCCCCAGTTCTTGCCGAGGCTGGAATCCCCGTACTGCCAGACCGCGCCGGCATTGAGCGCTCTGGTGGTAACCGTCAGGAGCGAGCGGCGGGCGCTGTCCAGCGCAAACGAGTCCAGCGTGCTCCAGAGATAGGTGACGTGCGTTCCGCCGTCCGACCAGCTTACCCCGAGATTACCGGTGCGGAGCATCGAGATGGTTCCCAGCGCCCCGCTTCCCCCCTGCACGCGCGGCGTGTTCAGCTGCATCACCCCCTTGGTGATATCGAGTTTTATCTGCCGCGTGTCGCTCTCGATATTGTCGTCCGAGGGGATGGTAACGTAATAATCATCGGCGGTATAGTGGCGCGATGCGGTGAACGAGTCCACGCGGATGGCGCTTACCAGACCGGCCACGGAATTGAAGGAGCCCTCGATGCCGTAGGTGCCGCGCGAGACCGCCGGCATATTCCGGAGATCGGCCGCATCGTGCCGGATGCGGATGGTGCGCTCGGCCGGGGAGATCCATTCCCCCCGCATGGCCGCCGATACCTGCGGCAGCAGCGCGCAGATGGAGGGATCGGCCATGATGCTGATGAAATCGTCCTTGAATATTCTGCGGCGATCCTTCATCTCCTGCGCGCGATCGCTGTAATTGTAGAAATATATCCCATCCCAGTCGTGCAGCGAGGCATACGAGGGGAGGAAGAGCATCATCTCCGAGCGATATCTGTTGGGGAAGATATGCGTATAGGCTTCGGCGATAAACGGCTTGCCGCTGATGGCGTTGCGGGCCAGTTCCGGAATTTTCTGGTCGCGATAGCGAAGGAGCGAATAATTCCGGATCACCCAGGTGGAATCGCTGTAGGGGACCGATGAATTTCTGCTTCCATTATAATCCCACTGCGCGGTTTCGCTGGTGAAATCGAAATCAGATTGCACCCAGGAATCGGCCGCGCCGGTTGTATTATTGGTTCCGGCGATAAGGGAGCGCACCCCCAGGGAGCGAAGGTGCGTGCTCATGGTGCGGTAATAGGCGCGCGCCAGCGAATCGTAGAACTCCACCTGATCGTGCATGCGGCGCACGGACATTTTCGGGATATCGCGATATTTCGCGCGCGCCACGGTGCTGTTCTCCAGATTCTCCCCCGCTGCCAGCCCTTCACGTCCGGTCTCCTGCACGCTTACGCCATCCAGGAATATATCACCGGCTGTTTTTCCCATATAAAACCGGAGGAGGGTGGAGACGCTGTCGGTGCCGGAGGAGCGGAACGTGAAATCGAACTGTTTCCACGACGTCGTCAGATCGACCGTTTCATTGAGGCCGAAATTCTCGTTCGGGGAGGAGCCGCGCATCATCACCACGCGCATCTGCCTGCCGGCCGCCGAATCGGTTCTGGCCTTGAACCGCACCTGGTAGATGCCCTCCCTGCGCACGCGCAGGCCCGGCTGTTCCAGATAAATGCGCGATTCGTTCCCATTGACTTTCCGCACCGCCACACGCAATGTATAGGCCCCTTCTCCGGGCGGCACATCCGTTCCCTGAATCAGCACGGGGCTGGCCTGCGCGCCTTCTCCCACCTGGAGATTCCAGTTGTCGGTAAAGGACTCGAAGCCCGGATTCTTCACGATGTTCGGCCCGGTGCCGCCGATCCCCTCGCGGTAGGCGGCTTTCAGCCCGGTCGTGGTGGAATATCGCCGTTTCAGAAACGCATTATAGAGCGTGTCCAGCAGCCGCGAATGCTGGAAGCTCATAGAGCTTGCGCGCTGGTTCAGGCGGTCGTTGATCCAGTGATCGTACAGGGAATTCTGGTCGGTGATGGTCATCAGGGCGATAACCGGATCATCGGCGTAGCGCTTGCCGGTGTAGGGGTTCCTGTGCCACAGGAGCGCGGTCATATAGCGCTGCTGCATGCGCTGCATCGGCTCGGAGAAATAGCTGATATAATTGCCGTAGGAATATGCCGAATCCCAGCCGGGGACATTATCATCGCGGCGCGGCGTGTTGCGCGCCTTCAGCACGAAATGCGCCCGTATGCCGTTGCGCTTGAGCTGGTAGAGAAACCAGTCCAGTTTTTTCATCTGCCCCGGTGCAAGCGTATCGGAGCGGTTGCCGGGGGCCAGCACGGAGGAATTATTGGAATTGATGTGATCGAAATAATCGAACCGCACCATATTCACCCCCAGCTTCCGGAGCCGCGCGGCGGTAGCGGCCGCATCGGCGCTGTCGGGAAAACAGGCGGAGCTTATCACGCTGACGCCCACGAACCGGGCACGGCTTCCATCGGGCCATTCCAGATGCCCGGCCGGGGATGCCCGGGGATATCCGCGCGCATCGATATCATCGACCGGAAGCTGCGGAAGCCAGGCCGAGGGGGTGGAGTCGTAGCTCGGCATCACGAAGTCGAACGGTGCAACCAGCGGCTGTGCCGCCGCCACTACCGGCAACAGAACAAGAGCAGCGCAAAGCGATAGAATATGCTTCATAAGGGTCGGGAAGGTTCTACATACTGCGGGGCGAGATGGATAACCAACCGGGCGCGGGACCTGCGCGCCGGAAGTACAAGATAGGAGAGATTGCCGAGAGTAGCCGGTAGAGGAAATTGCAGACGGGCAGAGCATCTGAACTTTCCTCTATCCGGTAAGAGGCAGTAGCCGGGTACTGCCGGCTACCATCTACCGCATTTTTCTCAGCACGATCTCGAAGGCGCCACGGCGGAGGATGCGCTGCGAACGTATCTCATCTCCTGCCAGGAGCATCGGCTCCGCCGCCAGCCACGTCCCCTCGCCGATAGTGAACCGGATGGTATCTCCGGAGACGGTATAGGTGCCGTCCAGGGTCTGGTCGGAGGCGGGTTCCGGGTCCTGCGGCATATGCTGGCGTCCGCTGACGGTGCCATCGGCGCTCAGGCGCAGCTCGATAAAGCCGCCGCGCGCGCCCACATCATCCGGCCCATCAGCGGGGCCGGGGACGATAAAGGTGGTGCTTCTGTACACTCCCGCAAGCTCCCCCTGCTCCATTGCCGTGCGGCATCCTCCGGCCAGAACCAGAAGCGAGAGCATGGAGGGCAGGAGGAGACGATTCAGAAGGATGTGTATGGACCTATGCATACGGATGTTCCGGTTTATGCGAGCCGAAGCGGGGCCGGGGAGATGTTCCCTTTCGCCCGTTACCTTGACGACACGGCATACCGATTCAAATTCCGTGCGCGATATTTCTAGCGGCGCTCCAGGATATAGGCCTTCTCGGCGAGACTGGTAACGCCGCGCCCGGCGAACCGGGGATTTTCCGCCAGCGCATCGGCGGTGCTGAGGAGGTGCACGCCGAACTCATCGCCGGCCAGTTCCCGTATCTCCGTTTCCGGAACCGAGAACGGGGGGCCGCCCATCTGTTCCTGCGGATATTCTATGCTTATCAGGAGCGTCCGGGAGCCGGATGGGAGGAGCTTCCCCATCTGCCGGACATAGCGGCCCCGCATGTTTTCCGGCAGGGCTATCAGCGCGGCGCGATCGTAGGCGCAGGAAACTCCGCCGATATCGGCGGGGCGCAACGCGAAAAAATCGCCCTGCAGTATCTCGATCTCCCCGCTGCGATAGCTGGTGAATCTTTCCTGCGGCGTCTTCTCGGGGGTCATGCCGTTCTCCTCGAAAAACGCCTCCACCGCTATCTGGCTCAGCTCCGCGCCCAGCACTGTATATCCATTATCCCGCAGCCAGATCATATCCAGGCTTTTGCCGCAGAGCGGCACCAGCACGCGCGATCCGGCGGGGGCGCCGATCTGCGGGAAAACATCCCGCAGGTACCGGTTCACATCCTCCTGATGAAACCCGATCTTGTTCTGTTCCCAGCGGCTCGTCCAGAAGTCGGAATGCATGAGGGATTGTCGATTTTCGATTTACGATTTTGGATTTTCGATTGAAAGAGAGTCCGTCGTCAGTAGTGAGTGGTCCGTCGCTCTCAGAGGAGAACACCCTGCATAACGGTGTCGGTTCAGGAAGACGACCACGGACAGCGGGCTGAAGCCCGCGAACTGACTACTGACCTTGATAGTTATCGTACCAGCTTGAACTCCACGCGGCGGTTCAGTGCGCGCCCCTCGTCGTTGTCGTTGGAGGCGATGGGAACCTGTTCGCCGTAGCCACGGGCACGGAGGCGTTCCTGCGCCACGCCGCGATCCACCAGATACTGCACCACCGACTTCGCGCGGTTCTCCGAGAGCATCTGGTTATCGCGGTCGCTTCCCACCGCATCGGTATGGGCGCCGATCTCCACTTTGATGGTGGGATATTCGCTCATCAGCGCGGCCACGCGATCCAGCTCCACAAAGCTTTCCGGCTTCACCTCCCACTTGGCGAAATCGAAGAAGATGTTGCGCACCTTGAAGGTGGCACCGGTGGCGATGGCCGTTTCGATGGAGGTGATCTGGAGATCGCGGCTCAGATCGCGCTCGCGCGAGACGGTGGCGGGGTCGATCTCCACGGCAATGGGCACATAATCCGGATTGATCGCCGAGACGCGGAGGGAGCGTCCCTCCGGAACCGGCACGGAGTAGCGTCCGTCGGGGCCGCTGCGCACGCTAGTGAGCCGTTCGCCGGTGATTGCATCTTCCACGCGCACCTCGGCCGCCACCGGGGTTCCGCGCTCATCCACGACGCGGCCGGCAAGGGTGGTGGGGCGGATACGGAGGGTGAAATCACGCTGCACGGTATCCCCCTGCCGCACCATGCTCAGATCGACGGTCTCCGAGAGGGGGATATACCGGTCGCCGGAGGCGGTGGCGGTATAGGCGCGCCCCTCGGCGATTTCGATCTCGTACTCTCCGGTGGTGCCGTTGACCGGCACGCTGATGCGGTCGGCTCCGGCGGCCAGCGCCAGAGGCACCGGGGCGGGGCGGCCGGCCTCATCGCGCAGGCGGCCCCGCATGATGGTCACCTTCGGTGCCGCCTCGGCCATGCGCGACTCGTAGTTGACCTGATAGATGGTGGTCACATCGTTGCCGATATCATCGAGGATGGAATTGAACGGGGAGTTGATGTTGTACTCGCGGCCAAGCGACAGGCGGGTCATCACCGCGCCGTTGTTGTTGCACGGGTTGCCGATGGTATACAGCCTGGCGCGCGTATCCCAGAGCATCTGGGTGAGATCCGGCTCGTTCAGCAGGGCATTGTCCTGGATGGCCCAGTCGTCGGTGATAAGCACGAAAAGGCGCTGGGAGTTCGGGCGGAAGTTCATCTCCGTGGCCGCCTTGATCGCCAGCGAGGTGATCTCGTCGTTGCCGATGGCATCGGCATCCACCATGAACTCCTTGAACCGCTCGATATCGGCGGTGGGGTGGAGCGTATCGTAGATCAGCCCGCCGTACAGAACACCTCCCACACGATAGTCGGCGCCACGGGCGGTCATGCTGTTGACGAAGCTCTGCACATTGGCGCGCACGGAGTTGATCTCGTCGCGCATGCTGCCGGAGCAATCCAGGATCATCACGATATCGACCGGGACATTGAAATTGGAATCGATCGGTTTTACCGAGGTGATGCGGATGGAGGAATCGCGGAAGGAGAAATCATTCAACCCGAGCCCGCGCACATTCCTGCCGGCATTATCGGTGACCTGTACCAGGAGCGAGACCTCCGGAAATGCGGCCGCATCGATCCCCTGAATGCCGATGGAATGTCCCTGCCGCGTGACCAGGGCGAGCGAATCGCTCCGCTGAAGCTCGCTGTTGCGGACGCGCGAGGAGTAATATTCCTGGCGGATCGCCTTGTACAGATCCTGCGGGTTCGGCGAGAGCTCGCGCAGCTTGCGGGTGAGCGGGCCGTAGGTTTCGCCGGATGCCGAGAGCACCGAGGCGATGCCGGCCGGGGAATCGAATTCCAGCCCGGTGCCGTCGCATGGCCTGATAAGCGCCGTCGGGGAGGGGAGAGCGTCGTTGGTGGGGACGCGATAATAGAGATCCGACGGGGTATAGGCCCGTTCCGGCGCCCATCCCCGGCGATTGCGGCCGGTAGTGGCAAGCGCATCGGAGAGCCCGGCATCGAGATCGTTTTCGGTGCTCGCGTAGCGCACCAGCAGCACCCCGCCCAGCAGGCCGGTGGTATTGCTCCACTCGCTGATGGTTCCCCCGCCCAGGTTCGCGCTCGATCCGGCGTACATCAGTTCCACTCCCGCGCGGATGCTGCTGCGGGTGAGGTCGTACTGGCCGCTGAGGCGGAGCTGGTTGTCGAAGAACCCGATGCTTGCCCCCAGTCCGGCGCGGAACGGCTTGTAGCCGAAGAGCGTATCGGCCTCGTCGTAGCGGGTGGTGCCGTAGATGGTCCCCCAGTCGGCGAAGCGATAGGCCGCGTTGCCGTTGAACCCGACGCCGTTATCGTTGTTGGCCGTGATGTTGGAGACCGTCAGCGAGGCCAGGAACCGGTCGAACGGGTGCATGGTGGCGGAGATGGAGAACTCGCCGCTTTTGATAAATCCTCCCGCATCCAGCCATCGGTTGGTAGCTCCCACCCAGAACGTCTCTTCCACGATCGGGATGCCGAACCCCACGAAATACTGTTTCGGGAGGGAGAGGCTTCCGGCCTCCACGCTGTCATCGTACAGCGTGATAAGGCCGCCGCTGAAGGGGCCGGCCTTGGCGAACGCGGCATAGGGCTTCCCCGCGAACGAGAACCGGTCGCCGTACGGGAGCGCCAGCAGCAGCTCGTAGCCCCCCGGCTCTATGCCGAGCAGCGACGGGTTCCATCCCACCGACGAGGCATCGTTCAGCGAACCGAGCGGACGATTGGTAAGCTCGATGGGGGAAAAGAGGATCTGCGACCGGAGGGCCGTGCCGGAGAGGAGCACCAGCAGGGCCAGGGAAAGGAGATAACGGAATGACATGGTCTCGTTGATATAGCGAGTCTGTGGGTTGCCATCATTGGCTGAGCATCCGCATGCCGGGGCCGGGGGGTGGCTGGACAAGGCACCGCCGGCCGCAAGTGGGGGGCGGGGTACGGCCGTGGGGGATGGGGGGAGGGTAAGCGCCGGGGATGCGTCGGGGTTGCG
>JBMDXA010000105.1:0-20296 GCA_048594725.1 Candidatus Kapaibacteriota bacterium | reverse complement strand
AGACCGAGAAGATGCCGTCGGCGCCGACCAGCAGATCGCAGGGCACGGTGCTTCCATCGGCGAACCGCGCATGCACTCCGGTATCGTCACGTTCGAGCCGTTCCAGCCGCATCCCGGTGTGATACTGTGCGGCCGGGAAGGTGCCGCGGAGTTTCCGGTAGAGCGTATCCCAGCCGGTATAGCGCACGAATGCCGCCTCGCGGTCCACGAGGTTGCCGAACAGATCGATCTGCTGGCGCATCCACGATGCGGCGGCGGGAGATTCCTCCATCGGGATTCCGTGGTCCGCCAGATAGATCTCCACATGGTTCTGCACTTCCATCCCGCCGCCATAATCCTGCGGATACCCCTCCGACTGTTCGTAGATATCCACCTGGCAGCCGATGCCGGCAAGCACCAGCCCCGTATACAGCCCGCCGATGGAGCCGCCGATGACGGCCACTCTCGGCCGCCCGCTCTCCGGGGAGGTGTTGCGGGATGATCCGTTGGTATGGGGGAACGATGTATGGTCCATGGCGGGTCGGGGGTTGAGCGTTGTTGCGCCGGCATGGCTGCGCTGGCGTTCGCAATGCCGGTTCTGGAAGTTGGAGCAATCCGGCAGGGGAGATGGATGTTTGATCTCCCCCGTGAACTGCCTTGAAATATGGGGATGGGGGCGGTGGTGTGCAACCGGTGCGATGCGAACCGCGAGAGAAATCTTCTCTATCGGCCGGAATATGAAAAGAGCGGAGAAGAGTATTCCCCGCTCCTGGCATGGTCTTCCGCACCGGACCGTCGCCTGTTTCCCCCGCAATCAACGGAGCAGCGTGGCTTTCCCGGTCATATAGGTTCCATTGCCGGATCGGATCACGACCATATACGGACCTCCCGGCAGTCCCGAGAGATCGAGTGTGATGCCCGCATTCTCATCGCCTACGGTCTGCTGCAATGCCGGCTGTCCCAGAATGTTCCGAAGTTCCACCACCGAACCGGCCGGTGCCTGCGCGTCGATTCTGATGATATCCAGGGCGGGATTGGGATAGATGCGCAATGCCGAAGCCGCGTTATCGCTGTGATGCGGAATGCTCGCAACCACCGTATTGGTGCCTACCGGCTCGTTGAAGTCGAAGTAGATCGACGCTCTGTTCGGGATGGTTGTTCCGGGGGGGAGCCCGCTTCGAAGGCGAACCGAGTATTTCAGATAGCCATGGCTGTCCGGCTCGTTCCTGGTGCTGTCCGGCAGCCGGATGCCGGCGAACGTCCAGGTGATGACGCCGGCGGCATCGAGCGTGAAGCGGTGGAGATGGCTGGCCGCGCCCGGCCGGATGCTGGCCGGCACAAGCTCCGGTGCAAGCGTATCGGTGACGATCACGGTAAACGCGGTATCGGTGCCGGTGTTCTGGAAGCGGATCGTATAGGTGAGTATGGAATCCTTCCGGTCCAGCGTACCGTCCTCGCCGGGCGTCACCCGGATATCGTTCGGATCGAACGAGCCGGTAACCCCGATGCAGGAGCTGTCCTGTATCATGAAGCCCGCGTCATCCCCACGGTAGTCCAGTTCCGTGCGGGCGCATAGATCGATGCCACGGTCGGTATCGCGCGGGATCTGCAATCTGACCGTGATGGCACCGGATGCGCCGGCCGGCAGAGCGGTGAAATCCCATTCGCCGAAGCCGGTCCCGGAGCGGTCCGGAGGGGGCGCGCCGGTATCAGGCAGGAGGAAGGGAGCATGGATCAGGCGGATGGTGCCGCTGGCCGGGACGGTACCGATATTTTCGTAGGTGATGCTGTAGCTGACCGGAAATCCCGGGCGTGCCGGACCGGATACGATGCTGGTGCGCACGTCCCGCACATCCGGCTCGGCGGTAAGGAGGAAATCGACGCCGGAGGCTTCTCCGTTATCGGGGAGCTGGACCGTTCGGCCCGCCGGGGCGCAGGATGCGCTCCAGTAGGGAACCGGAACCGGCGTTACCGTATAGGAACCCGGCGGAAGGTGATAGGAGAACTTCCCTTCGCGGTTCGTGGTGGCGTAATAGGGACCGGGGAGGATCTCCACGATCCTGTTCGCCAGGCCGGGCTCTCCCGGTCCCTTGATGCAATCGCGGTCGGTATCATGAACGATGGTGCCGGAGAGCCCGGCGCAGTTGGATGCGTCGCAGAACCGCGCCAGCGCCGGGGTTCCCATCGCCCCATTGTGCAGAAAGGTTCCCCCGGCATACAGTTCCCCCTTGTACGTGATGAGGAAATTGATGTCCCCATCGAAAGCGGATACCGAGTCCCAGCGCTCGCCGTCCCATCGGTCGGTGACGCCGTAGGGAGCATGCAGATCCCCAGTGACGCCGCCGATGAACAGCGCGCCGTTATGTTCGATGAGCGTGCGGTGCCCCCCGAAATTGAACATGCGGCCGAAGGGAGTGACCTCCTGCCACCGCTCCCCCTTGCGGACGAACAGGCCGGTATTGGAGACCGCCCAGAGCTCGTTGCGATAGAATCCTATCGTCTGGATATTATCCAGCCTGGGGCGTCCCTCATCGACACTTCTCCACTCCCCGCCATCCAGCCGGTAGACGCCGTGATATCCCGCGCTGTAGAGTGTTCCATTGTGGATCGCCAGCATATCGTGATGCAGATATGAATTCCCCCGGGATTCCTCCCATCCTATGCCGTCCCACATTGCCAGACCTCTGGAGGCTGCAACGCCGCCGATTTCGCGAAAGCCACCGGCTACCATGAGTTTCCCATTGAACTCGGTCATGTCCGATATCCCCCCGGGGTTCTTGGTCCACGGGTCCGGCGCGGTCCCTCCTCCCACCGATTTCCATCCCTTCCCATCCCACCGTGCAATGCCGGCGGTGCCGGGAACGCGGTTGATGTCGGCGAACGCTCCTCCCACATACAGCTCCCCGCGATACGCCGCGAATGCGTTGATTCCGATGGAGCCCATCCGCGACAGCTCCTCCCACGAGGTCCCATCCCATCGCGACAGTACGCAGATGGGGGGATATCCCGTGGCGAACCTGGCATAATGGATCACATAGAGCATTCCATCCATCGTCAAGGCAAGCCGGGCATTGCGGATGGCCGTGTCCTTGGTGGCCGGAAGCCATGCTCCCGCCGGGGCGGTGCTCTGTGCCCGCCCCTGCACCGACAACAAGAGGAATAACAGCAGGCTGTAGATGGCTCGTTTCAACGCCATGGTTCTCTTCCAGAGATTGGCCGCGCCGGGAAGCGCTTCTCCGCACGGCCGGGAAATATGTCAGGGGAATAATCCGGGGAAGGGGGCTTCTCCAATGTATGATAGTACGCAGAGCTTTCCAATGCAGTACTACTCAATTACTACGCATCCGGGCCTGAGCCCGCTTCCAGGGCGGCCACGGCAAAAATCCCCCCGCTCTCTCATCCTTTCGGGTGAGGCGGGTCATCCGGCCGCCGGGGTAAGTTGCCACCGTATTCGACAGGATCTGAGTGACAGGAACACCCCTCGGCCGAGGGTTCTTTTTCGGATGCGGTGAACAGGAGATGATGATATGGCATATAAGATCGAAGAGAGTGTAAGGATCAACGCGCCGCGCCAGATGGTGTGGGATATCGCGCAGGCCCCGGAGCGCCGCATCGAGTGGGATGCGCGCGTGGTGTCGGCGGAGATCCTTTCGGAGGGGCCGGCGGCGAAGGGGGAGATCGTGCAGGTGACGGTGAAGATGTACGGGATGAAGTTCCGGACCGTGATGGAGTATGTGAGCTGGAACGCTCCGGTGCGCAGCGGCGTGAAGGGGCTGGATGGCTATGGCAACTTCGGCCACGTGGTGGGAAGCTGGAACTTCCAGGAGCACGAAGATGGCTCCATGACGTTCAAGACCAACATCACGATCTCCATGGAGAAGGGGTGGTTCGCCGGGATGATAGAGCGGAATCTGGGACGCACCTTCCACAAGCTTACGCAGCAGAGCCTTCAGAATCTGAAACGGCTCGCCGAGGCGGAATGTGCCATGCGGGTCCGTCATGAGGCAGCGGTCCTCATCTGAAGAAACGCCGGGGCGCCGGATGGCGGCGATCAGGGAAAAATGCGCGGAGTGTTCTCACGTTTGGGGGAATGTCGCGCGGTTGCTCCGCCAGGAGCAGCATCGTGCGAGCGTGGGAACCACAAACGGCAGATCCGGTTTACCGGGCCTGCCGTTTTGTTATTTGGTGCCCGGCATATCCCTGCCGCCTACATCAATTCCCGCGCACCATCCCCAGCCGACGTCACAAAGGTGTGCCATGCGGCGGTAGCGGAAGTAGTATGATTGCGTTCGTGTGATTCTTCCGGGGCAATCGGTACAAATGGGGATTGTGTTGCGTGGTGTAAAGAGCATACATTTGGGCCGGTTGGGGCATTGAACGATTCTGACTATGATACCGGAGTCCGTCGCGCATATCGCCGACTTCCTGCCGTTGCGGTGGCCGGGGCCTGAGCGCTCCTTTCGGCTTTCCTCCGGCACGGACCCGTTCCCATCGCATCCCATGCGAGGGGAGTATCGGCGGCTTACGGGGTCAGCGATCGCTTCCGGTATCGAACCGCATCTCTCCGCCCCCTCCTGGCTGTGTCTGCCCGCATCAATCATCGGTTGCCGGGGGCCGCTGCACACACTCCGTCCGGCACAACCAGCATCTCCTATCCGATCATATCTTCCTTCTGTCGGTTTCAGGGAGAAGGATGGAGGATTCCTGGCCGGTTCCGCATCGCCGGTCACGACTCCTGTACGGGGATGCGTGGTTGGGACTTCTTGCGTATCCTCCATGATCGCCTCCTGGTTGCATCAGGCTGCTCCGGGTTGTTCCCGGGGAATGGCCGGTAGTATCGGAGCCGGTGACGGCCACAGGCAGGAGCCGCCGGCGGGGATCACGAAGTCGTCGCCGTGGAGTACGGAGAATCCATATTCCAAAATGGGTTAATCGATGGAACAGATATCGTATTTCATTTGCAGGTATCGGCTTGATGATACCGATGGCTATCTGATCTGGTATTCCAACGGAAGCGATGGCATACTCTGCGATGCCGATGGTTCCGTTGCCTGTTTCAGTTCCCCGGCGGAACTGTTCCGGTACGCCGAGCTGCGGGAAATCGAGATAGAGCTGGAAGATCCGGTGCTCCATAATCTTGATGCGGTGGCGGCCTGGATGAGACGCGATGATGCGGCCGGGCCGGATTGCAACCAGCTCCTGCGCGCCTGGAACCTCTTCACCGATCTCTCGGCCTCGGTACACGGCGATTTCGATGGCGACTACGGGCGCACCAATATCGTCTACGAAAAGCTCTTCGAATGCGCCGGTGCCCCCGATACGCGTGTGCAATGGAACGGGGAGGAACTGCGGGTGCTGCGCGATACGCTCGGCTCCGGACTGGATCTGTTCCGCCGCTATGTGCGGGAGAATCCGGTGATCGGTTTCTGAGCCTCATTGCGCTCCCCGTTGGGAACTGTCCATAGGCTATCCTCCGCGCCGGTACCCGCCGGCCGGAACAATGGGGCTGCCGATGGAAGCCGGAACGCCGGCCCCGCAGCCCCTTCCCTCACTTCTCCGCTCTTCCCCTCCGGGGATGCCCGCTGCCGGTTCGTTCCATCTCCCGATGCTGGCATTCCATCCTTCGGGGGGAGCTATCACTGCTCGTTGCCGGGAATCTTGTGATTGGCCGTCACGTCCGGCTGGGCATCGCCATGAACCTCTCCCGCCGATGTATCCCCCGGCTTCTTCCGGTCCAGTTCCTCGATATCCTTGTTTCCCAGCGTCAGCGTGCTGACCGGAGGGGAATCGAACCCGCTGTTCTCCCTGCCCGCACCGGTTTCATACGAGTTGTTCGGAGCCTCCGATGGGGTCAGGCTCCGTCTGCTGTTCTCGGTTGCCTCGTTCGGATCGCGGTTCGGGTCGTTCTGAAGTGCTGCCATTATGCTTTCTCCTATGCTCGTGCATCATCCTGCGGGATGCTCCTGATACGGTCTGTCCGTACCGGGGCCCAATTCATCCGGGCGCATAGATCATGCCAGCTGGAGAGGGGGAGGGATGGGAAGAATCACGGGCCGGAGGGTTCGTTGAGTAACGCTGGCCGTACGTAGAGAGGAGGGGAAGGGGGAGAAAAAGGAAACGGGAGATGATCCTGTAATCATCTCCCGTCAAGATTGTCTCGGGTGCCTGAGCTTTCTATCCGTTGGCGGAATGTTCCTGCTGGCCCGGCTGCGGGGCGGGTGCCGGAGGGGGCATCTCGCCGCGTGCTGCCCGTTCGCCCACCGGTGCGCTTATCCTCGGCTCCTGGGCGAAATCGAGCGGCATCTGGTCGGGCGCCGGCTCCAGGGGTGTTGCCGGCTCGGCAAGGGCCTCCTGACGGGGACGCGAGATGTTTCGCGGCGCATCATCGCGGCTCACCGTCCGCGTCTGCTTGCGATGTTCCACCTCGATTGCAGTGTTGATCTGCTCGGCAAAATCGCGCTGCGCACGTTTGAACTCCCTGATTCCGCGTCCCAGACTCTGGGCCAGCTCCGGGAGCTTCTTCGGTCCGAACGCCACCAGAACCACGATCAGAATCAGTAGAAGCTCTCCGCCACCAATATCGAACATGCTGTATCTCTCCCGAATGGAGTCAATGGTTCCTCGCTCCCGGCGGTATGCAGGCGCCCCGCTGGCGGGGAGCTTCGCATCCGCAGCAATCTGCTCCGCCGGCCCGGTACGCGGATGCCGCCGGGCGGCGTTGCAATCGATGCGGCGAGGGGGGGGACACTATCGCGATGCCGGGAGCGGTCCGGCGTTCGACAAGCGCCGTTTCGGTTATCGCGTCTCGCGCGAGCGCTGCTCCTCGCGAATGCGGTCGTCCACCGGACGGTCGAAGTCGCGGCGATCCTCCAGACGGCGTTCGCTCTCGCGGCGGTCGTCCAGGCGATCGTAGTTGCGGCGTATCTCCGCTTCTTCCTCCACGTTGGTCGCCTTCTTGAATTCCTTGACGCCCGAGCCAAGGCCGCGCATCAGTTCAGGGATCTTCTTGCCGCCGAACAGGAGCAGGAGGATCAGAACGATGATAATGATCTCAGGTGTGCCGATACCCATGGATGTTCCTCACGATAGAGATGGAACTGGCGCCGCGCCAGGCCGGCCTGCTGCCCGCCGGACGCCGCCCCGTACTGGAAATTTCCGACAAATAGTTGTGTCCGGGCCGCCTACGCTGCAACGATCTCCAGCGAGCGGACGATGGAGCGGAAGATGCCGAGCCCATCGGTCGATCCGAGGATCGGAGAGCAGGCCCGTTCCGGATGGGGCATCATGCCGAGCACATTCCCTTTTGCATTGACGATCCCCGCGATATTCGATTGCGATCCGTTCGGGTTGGCCTCGGCGGTCACATTCCCGTCGGCATCGCAATACTGGAAGACGATCCGCCCGTCGGCCTGAAGTTCCTGAAGGATCTCCGGATCGGCGTAATAGTTCCCCTCGCCATGCGCTATCGGTATGCGAAGCACCTCCCCCTCGGCCAGCTCGCCGGTGAAGATGGTCCTGTTGTTGGTCGTCTTGATATGCACATGCTTCGAGATGAAGCGCAGCCCGTTGTTGCGCAGCAGCGCACCGGGGAGCAGTTGCGCCTCGCAGAGAATCTGGAACCCGTTGCAGATGCCGATCACCGGACCGCCCGACTGGGCGAACCGCACCACTTCCCGCATAATCGGGGAGAACCGGGCGATAGCGCCGCAGCGGAGGTAATCGCCGTAGCTGAAGCCTCCCGGCAGTATGATCGCGTCCACATCCTGGAGATCGTGCTCCTTGTGGAACAGAAAGGTAGTATCGACGCCGATCTCATGCTTCAGCGCATAGTAGGCGTCATGGTCGCAGTTCGACCCCGGAAAGACCACCACTCCTATCTTCATCGCACCTCCTCCGGCTCCATAGCCGATACCGATACTTCGAAGTTCTCCATGATCGGGTTGCTGAGCACCTGCTCGGATACCTCGCGGGCGATCCGCTCCGCCTCTTCGAGGCCGGCGGCTTCGATCTCCAGCGTGATATGCTTGCCGATACGCACATGCCCCGTGCCAGCATAGCCGAGCGAGTGCAGGGAGTTCTCTACGGTCTTTCCCTGCACGTCGAGGATGGCAGGGCGGAGCATGATCTTGACTTCAGCCTTGAACGTCATGGATATCTGTACAACTATCTGAAAGTGAACAAAAATGCCAGGTCTGTGCCGGATGCGGACGAGGGGAGCGCCGACGCGGCTTCTATAACTTCCCGTTCCCCCCTCCGGCCCATGGATCGCGGCTCTGCGCCATCTTCGATGGCGATCGCCTCTAAGACGTCCTCCCCGTATCCCGGCGTGTATGCAAAGGTACGAGTTAGCCGGGGTTCATGAAACTGGGGGGAATCCTCCCTTTCCGGGACGATACCGAAACTTACGGGGGGCGGAGCCCGCTCCGGCAGCCACAGCAACCGCCTGCCGGCCGGCGGGGTAACCGGCGGCGGATGCCTGAAAACCGGCCGTGTCGTGCGCCTCGTGCCATCGCTTCTCCCGGATATCCGATCGGAAGTGCTATTGCTCCTTCTCAGATACGTAGAATCGCCGTTTCGGGATGTTTCGTGCCACGGATAGTCTCCATATACGGTAGAGGAGATGGGGAGATGCCCGCTCCCGTCAGCCGCGGGTTCGGCGGGGCGCTGGATCGATCCGCCGAACCCGGCATGGCATGCACGCGCAACTCAGACGATCATGGGTGGCTGGCCTGGGACGCAGGGAGGGATCGCCCGGTGATGGTATTTATTCCTATCATCCCGGAACATTCACGCTGCGGCTCTATCCATCCCTACCGGCTGACAGTCCGGCTTTCCAGGAGATTGCAATGGCTATTCCATCCACAGGCCGGTTCCGGTATACGGGTAAATCCCTCCGGTACCGCCGCATCCTCTCGCTCTTGATCCTCCTTCTTGCCGCCGCGACCCCCGGTTCCGTGCTCGCGCAGGCGGAGCTTGGGCTCTGGACCGGAATCAATTCATCGCCGCTGCGGTATATCACTCCCGGGGGGATCGGGTTCGGCGGGACAGGGGTGTATTACGGGCCGCCGGGCTGGGGCGTGCAGGCTTCCATCGGGGCGATGATGAGCGGTTTTTTCGGGGAGGGATATGAGCTCGTGGCCCCGTCGAAAGGGAAGGTCTTCCAGGCGCTGGCGGTGCCGGTGGAGCTTTGCGCGCGGTTCCGGACCAGCCGGAGGATCGTGGATGGGAGCTTCATCGCCCGGTTCGGGCTCTCCGGAACCTATTTCAACCGGAGAGATCTGGCCGTGCAGCGTGAGAATAATCCTCCGGAAATGCTGCCGGGGATAACCGGATTTTCGTTCGGCGGGATCTTCGGCGTCGGCGTTGAAAGCGCACGGATCATCGATGATCGAGGGAGATTCTTCGCCGATCTGGCGGCCTCCATGGGATTTGCGGGACGGGAGGATCAGGGGAAACAGTTCAATTACCTGACGCTACGGGCGGGATTTATGATGGGATTTACGATCGGCGAGTAATGGGGATTTTCGATTTTGGATTTGCGATTTACGATTGGGGAGGGGGAATTTCGATTGGCACCTATATCCTCCAGTCACCCCCAGTAGCCACTCCTGGAAGAAACCCACGGGAAGGCGCGAAGGCGCAAAGAAAGACATCTTCTTTGTGCTTTCGCGCCTTCCCGTGATGCATCTGGCATGGTTGCGTCTATCAGGTACTATAATCGCCTTTCGATTTACGATTGGAGAGAGAAAAAGAGGAGAGGAGGAGGGGAGGGAGGCGGCGGGTAGTTTCGCCTCCCGGTTCCCGTGGGGTATCGGCCCGGCTATTTCCTGGCCTGTTTCTTCTGCTGATGAGCGGCGGCGTTCCGGATATATTCGGCGGCGTCCGGCGTGGTGCAATTGGTATCGCCGTGATCCACCTCCACCTTTCCGATTTTCGCTGCCACGGTAAATGCCCGTTCCCGCAGGTGTTCGTTGCGCATCCCTATGCCGATCAGGGCGGAGTTCATGGCATCCCGCACACGATTTTTCCGGGTATGGATATCCCGCTCGATCGTCTCCAGATAGCGCTCGAAATATCCATCGGCAAGCTCGCCATGTCCCATGGTATCTTTGGCGATATGGGCCAGCATCAGCCAGCCGGTGCGCCCCTTCCACTCGTCGCCGGAATCGGTCCAGCGCTCCATCAGCGTTACGGCGGGGGCTGTCCGGACTGCAAATCCGGCCAGGAGATCGCACAGGGCATAGTTCTCCAGCCCATCGGCCCATCTCTCCAGCATCTCCCCGGTCGCCTGGGCGGGATCGGCGATCATGGTGGCAAGGTTGCGGGCATCGTAGTTCCCGCTCTCCCATAATTCCACTGCCAGCGGGTGATCGGTCTTTATCTTCTTTTTCAGCGTTCCAAGGTCACCGAATTTCACCCCGTACATATTCTCCCCGGCCCCATGCCGCCGGTAGGTCTTTTTCGTCTGTTCGGTTCCAAGCTGTTCCAGCTCCTGAAGTGCCTGCGTGAGCGTCATTCGATGTACGGTTTATGATGTTGGATTTCCGGCTGGGGGAATGTACGGCGATGAAGTATACCGGGGAGCGATAATTCTTCGCTGGTTTTTATGAACGCAAATTTATAGATATCCGGCAGGGATGATGGTGCGATTATCATCCCCCGGGTAGTTCGGCATTACAACAACTGCGGCTGCCACTACACGCCGCCGGAGCGGATTTCCTGTGTGCTGCGCTCATCCGAAAAGCCGCTCCGGAGCATCTATCACCATGATTCTTTTTTCTTCCGGCAGGCGCCCTGTGTACTCCCTGCTAGCGATCTACTCGCTCTTGTGCAGCTTTTTCAATGTGCTGTGCAGCACAGCGGCGGAGGCACGCAATCCCTGGCGTTCGGCATCATCCAGAGGAAGCTCTATCACCCGCTCCACTCCCTGGCGGCCCACCACGCAGGGGAGGCTCAGATAGATCCCGTCGATATCGTACTGGCCGGTCATGATGGTGGAGACCGGCAGCACGGTATGTTCATCGCGGAGGATGGCCTCGCAGATCCGCACCACGCAGGATGCGATCGCCACGGATGTATACCCCTTCCGCTCGATGATCTCCGGCGCGGCACGGCGCACCTGTTTCAGGATTGCGTCGCGGTGGATACTCCCCTCCGCTGCGAAGTCCATCAGCGGCACCCCCGCCACCTGGGCGGTGCTCCAGGCCGCGATTTCGGAATCCCCGTGCTCGCCGATGATATATGCGTGCACCGAACGGGGTTCCACCTCCAGCGTTTCCCCGAGAATCGCCCGCAGCCGTGCGGTATCCAGCACGGTGCCGGAGCCTATCACCCTGCCGGTCGGCCATCCCGATTCCTCCTGCGCTATCTGCGCCAGGATATCCACCGGGTTGGTGGTCATCAGGAGGATACCGCCGAATCCCTCCTGCTTCAGCTCTCTTATGCATTCGCGTATCACCCCCACGTTCCGGTCGAGCAGATCCAGACGCGATTCCCCCGGAGTTCCCCCGGCACCTGCGGCTATCACCGCTATCGCAGCGCCGGCGGCATCGGCGTAGGTGCCGGCCCAGACCCGTACGGGGCGCGAGATGGGGACCGCATGCTGCAGGTCCATGGCCTCCCCCTCGGCCCGTGCGGGGTCCTTGTCCACCAGCACAATCTCCGGGGCCAGGCCGTTCAGCATGAGGGCATAGGCCGTAGTGGCTCCCACATGCCCGCAGCCGATCACCGCCACGCGGTTCCGTGCGGTGGATGCAGATTCTCTGTTCATTCCTTCTCCGGGGTAAGCCGGCCGGAGGCGCTGCGCGATATCTTCGCGGACGCCCGGCCGGGCCCGGATAAGATCGCCTCTCCGCCACGATCATGCAACCACCGGCGGGACGGGAAATGGTAGCGATGGGGTGATGTTCTTCCGGCGATACTGTTATCGCCTGGTGCTGTCCGGCTCGAAGATGAATTCCCGCTCATAGCCGACCAGATATCCTATCAGGCCGCCCAGCACATATCCGCCGAGCATATACCGGGCGGTGGTTTCGGTTCTGTCCTGGGTGGCTACGGCAAGCCCGAATCCGGCGGAGGTACCTGCCAGCAGGCCGATCAGCAGCCCGGTGGGCCTGTCCTGCACCGATGTTCCGGAGACCCCGGAGATATGCGCGGCCATCGCATCGCCGGTGGCTCTGTCGATCCAGAACACCGAATCGCCCTGGATGGTGAGGAACTCCGCCTTCATCGGTTCCGGCCGGGAGTGCACCTTCACGCTGATCGGACCCCGGAGCATGTGCATGTTCATATCGAACGATCTGGCCTTGGCCGCCGAGTGCGACATCCGTGTGCTGCTGCATCCTGCGGCCATGAGCGCCACCACAAGCGCTGAAACGATTGCTGATTTCATCTGTTCTGTTTGATGAATTGATGGAACATCGATGATATCTCTCCGGCCGTTGTGCGGCCGCCACCGGCGGCGGAGAGAAACGAAAGATGGCGGGAAAGATAGAAGCCTCTTCTCCTTCCCGCCATGCACTTTCACTGCCCCATCATCGGCGGAGCCTCATCGCTCCTGCTGCACGCCGGCCCCCTCCGGCTCCAGCGCGGCGCGGTCCCAGCCGGCCAGCGTTGCGGCGGCCTGGTAGCCGCTTCTAAGAAATCCAAGCAGCTCATCGCGCGGGGAATCGTACTTCCGCAGATCCTCGTAGCGCAGCAGCGCCATGGCGCCGCCGTAGGCATCGCTCCAGAACGCCTCCTTCGGTTGCAGCGGCTCATCGGCAAGGCCCGGGGGCTCGGGGGCCGCATACAGATAGAATGCCGGCTCGTGCACCTTGGCATCACCGGCCCAGAACCCGCAGCTTATCACCTCGTGCGAATAGGCTTCGCGGGTGACCGGATCGGCCCCCTCGCCGAGCGGGGCGCGCCGTCCGGAGAAGCGGGTGACGGCCAGATCGAAGCTGTGCCAGAAGAAATGCACGGGGCTGCATTTGCCGATAAACTCCCCCTTGAACTCGCGGAACACCTCCTCGATCTGAAGAAGCACCGTCCAGAAACGGTTGACGTAGTCGGGGTTGTAGGAGGCGTGGGTATAATCGGTTGCGAACGGCTCGGTGATGGGGATGCCGAACGGCTTTGCGATGATGGGCACCCGGATGTCGTGGCGCTCCAGGATCGCCATCACCTCGCGGTAGAACTCCGCCACCGGACGGGGAACCAGCGGCAGCCGCTCCACGGTGCCGTCGCTCAGACGGACGATGAGCGCATGGTCGATAAAATCGAACTCGATGTCGAGCGTCCGGTCATTGTACGGCATCGGGCCGGTGCTCAATCCCCGTGCGCTGAGGTACAGCGGCACATGCCACCAGTGGTTGGTTTTCGGGGCCAGCGCCAGGCGGATCTTTCCGATGATCTGCGCATACAGATGGAGGGTGTTTTTCGTATCCTCCCATTCCTCGAAGGGGAGCGGCGGGAGCGATTCCTTCGTCATGTCGATAGTAGTTAGTAGATAGTAGGTACAGTCTCTCGGGCGGGAACGGGTGGGGGAGAGCCTCCACCAGCCTGTTCGGTGCTCTTCAATGGGAGAAGATAGCATTGATCTTCTTCTCCCGGCTAGTACCGGGAACAACCGCAGTCAGCGGGAGCCCGCATGGCGCGGGACCCGCTATTCATCAACCATACATCGCCGGTCGCCAATGGAATGTCGCGCAGGTTGTGGTGCATGCTGTATCGCCCCTTCCATCTCCTCGCCGATTCCGGGGATGCCGCATGGGAAGCCTGCCGGCGTGCGCTGCGTGCAACTGAGCCCGGACAACCGCTGCCTGATCTTCGGCCGGCCGGAGCGCCCTGCGGTCTGCGCCAGCCTGCGCCCTTCAGAGGAGATGTGCGGCAGTACCAACGCCCAGGCATTCGCCACCCTGGCGGCGCTAGAGCTTGCCACCGCCCCCGATCCCGCTACCCCCGCCCATACCTCATAACATCCTCCTCTAATCCTCTCTCCCCAATCGAACATCGGAAGGCAACTCTATACTCCCGTGACCCCCAGTGGGCGCTCCCGGAAGAATCCCATGGGAAGTCGCATCCGGCATGGCTGAGTCTATCAGGTATCCAATCCCCAATCGAAAATCCAAAGGCGATTATATACCTGATAGACCCAACCATGCTAGATGCATCACGCAACGCCGCGAAGGCGCAAAGAAGAGGTCTTTCTTTGCGCCTTCGCGGCTTTGCGTGGGTATTCTTTAAAGATTGGCTACTCAGGGTCGCTCAAGTATATAGTTGCCAATCCAAAATCTAAAATCGCAAATCGAAAATCCCTTCTCCCATAACAGGAAAGGGCCGGAGAGATCATCATCCCCGGCCCTTGCTGGTGTATTTCAGTGGTATCGCCGCATCACATATCGAACGGCGATTCCTCCTCCTGTTCCATCGTCTCGGCATCTTCCTCCTCGTCACGATCGCGCAGCAGGGCCACGCCGTGGCGGATCATGCCGTAGATCAGATAGAGCGCCATCAGCGGAAAGAGGGCGGTTCCCTTGGTGACGATGGCGATGATGATCGCCAGCAGGATGCTCGCGAACTTCACCGGATGTTTCTTGATGCCGCTGGGGCTGAACTTCGGGAGGGTATCGTAGCGGATGGTGCTCACCATCAGGAGCGAGACCGCCACGGTGATGCAGGCTATCAGCGCGGGCTTTGCGCTTTCCGGGATGATCCCCCCCTGCGGGATATGGAAGAAGACGAGGTAGCTTATCAGCACCAGCGCCGCCGAGGGGATGGGGAGGCCGCGGAAGTAATCCTTGTCGAACCCGACCAGCTGCACGTTAAAGCGGGCCAGCCGGAGCGCGCCGCAGAGCGCCGGCAGCGAGGAGAGCACCACGCCGGCCGTATTCCACTCGTGGAAGAACGCCGAGTAGAGGATGAACGACGGTGCGGCCCCGAAGCTGACCACATCGGCCAGCGAGTCCAGCTCCACACCGAACTCCGAGCTGGAGTTGGTAAGGCGGGCCATCGCGCCGTCGAGCGCGTCGAAGATGCCGGCCAGCACGATCAGCCAGGCCGCTGTTACATAATCCTCGTGCGCGGCCTTCACGATGGCGAAGAAACCGCTGAAGAGGTTCATGCTGGTAAACAGGCTCGGGATCACCGAGCGCGTCACACGGATCGGCACAGGCGTTTGCGTGAAGGTTGAACAATCCCCGATGCGCAACAGCGGGAGCCGGACATCTCCGAACTCCCGCATCGTTGTTCAGGGTACATTGCCGCATCGCTGGCGCTCGGGCTCCCGTCGGGGTGCCCGGCATCCGGCTGCGGTTCACTCATTCGGAAGACGGCAGATGACGGTTTCGCCGGCTACCACGATATCCCCCAGCTTCACCTCGACGATCATCCCCGGCTCCACCACGATATCCATGCGGCTGCCGAACTTGATCATGCCGAAGCGCTCTCCCACACGAACCTGGTCTCCCACGCTGACATTGCAGACGATGCGGCGCGCAACGGCACCGGCGATCTGCTTGAAGAGTATCCTGGTGCGGCTGTTCTTGATGCCGATATGGGTACGCTCGTTCAGATCCGAGGCCTTGTCGTGATAGGCCACCAGATACTTCCCCTTGACATACTTGTAGTAGTCGATCACCCCGGAGGTGGGCATTCTGTTGACATGCACGTTCAGCGGGGAGAGGAAGATCGATATCTGTCTGGCCGGGCCGTTATGATATTCCTGGTCGATGATATCCTGGATCACCACCACCTTGCCGTCGGCCGGGGAGATCACCACCCCTTCCTCGGAGTGATCGATCGGGATGGTCCTCTCCGGATCACGGAAGAAATAGAGCGTGAAGGCTGCCAGAAACACCGCCAGAGCGATCAGAAGTGCCTGCAGCCAGATGAGATCGACGAACACCCCGACGACGATGATGCCGAGCGTTACGAGCGCCATCACCACGAGGACGTCGTTTCCGTATCTGGTTAGTTTCATAGAGATGCTTGAGAACTGGATGCAATAGTACAAAAAAGGAGCGATTCAGATCCCATCCGCTCCTGTTGAGCCCCCTATCATATCAAGAATCCCTGATGCGGCCAACCGGAATCATCACGAGGGCTTCCCGGAAACCGTTTCTAACAGCGCAATTGCTGCGCCAGCAGGGGGCCGTTCCGGGCGCGGAATGCGGATTCGCGGAGGAAAGGGGATGAAATACGTTGCCGGATGCACGCAAGAAAAAAGCCGTCGGAGAGGTGTAATCTCTCCGACGGCTCTGAACCGGACCCCTCTTATCGGCATCGCCGGGCTGATTGATGGCGCCTGCCCGGCCGGGGGTGATATTTCAGGCATGGGGCGCGCAAACCATGATGCGGCGCCCCGGCCCATCCGTTCCTGTTACTTGATCCGGATGAACGTTCCGGTCTTGGCATCCACCAGCACCTGCTTCTTGGGATCGTTCCCGGCGGGCTTCACCTCGAAGGTATAGACCCACTTGGCCTCGGTGGTGTCGTATTCGAGCTTCCAGCCGGTCACCGTGCCGGCGAACTGTGCCAGAGCGGCGGTGCGGGCCACGCTCAGTGCCACCAGGGTATCGGTTGCCGCGGAATCACCCACCACCATCGGCTGGTACTCGGCGGTCATGAAGTCGCCGGCGGTCTGCTTGATCGAGACGAACCGGCCGCTGAAGGCGTCCAGCATGATCTCGTAGCGGTTGGAATCGCGGCTGGTCTTCACCGTATAGCTGGCCGTGGAATCGTTCGTCACGTTCAGCTTCACCTCGCTGATCTGGATGCTGTCCATCGTGCCGTTGACGATCGTGCGGACCGAGTCCACCGAGATGATGCCGGAGGGGACGCTGGTGCTGTCGTTATCGTTGTCGTCATCATCGCAGTCGCAATGGCAGTGATGATGATGCCCGTAGCCCTTCCCCTTGCCGTGGCGATAATGGCCGCGGCCGCGCTTGTTCTTCTTCTTCTCGTCGTCGCAGCGGCCGTCGTCGGTAAGCTTGCGCTCCTTGCCGTTCTCGGCGTCAACATAGATGGTGATGTAGCGGTTCTCGCGCGAGAGGATCACCACGATATAGGTGGGCTTTCCTTCCACGTTCTCCAGATTGCACTCCACCACATCCCCCTCGGCCAGCTTCTTGGCCTTGTCCTTGGCATCCTTCACCTTGATGGTGATCGTGCGGATGATGATGGTTTCCGGATAGTAGTAGTTCTTGATCTCCTCCTTCTTCTTCACCGCGCCGGTCTGCGGGTCGATAAGGATGAGATAGACCTTGCCGTTCTGGCGGACAACGCACTCGTAGTTCAGGCTGTCCTGGTCGTAGTCCACCGTAACGCCCATCAGATCGCCGCCGCCGGACTGCTGGAGAGCCTTGGCGATGGCTTCGTCGATAGTGATGACGAAGGTTACGCCGGAGTGCCGCTGAATATTATTGCGGACCGATGCGGCCTCCTCGGCCGATACCGGATCGCTGATCTCCACGGTCGCATTCGTACCGGGAGGGTTGGTGTCGGTGGGAGCCGGCCCGGTGGTGTTTTCGGAGCACCCGGCCAGAATCGTGAAGATGGATAGAATTCCTGCGGCCACAATGCGTTGCAGCACACGCGAGATATTAGTCGCGTCCATCATATTCGTTAAGCCTTTATAAGGTTAATTGTTGATTCTGCTCTCCCGACACCTTCGTGAAACGAAACTGCCGGGAGGTTTGTTAGCAGGGCCCGAAAAAAAATCAGGCAGCGTAGAGAAAGAGCTGGGAGGCCCACCGTATCCGGTGCTGGAGGCGAACCCGCTGGACAACGGGACGGATGGACCTTTGTGTGTCGGGAGAGTTTTCAAACCACGGCGTTCGCCGCAGCGTGCAGGGGATTGGAACAACGCTGGCGATTATTGGATTAATCGCTCCGCAATTTTTATTTCTCCTGCATGCAGGTTTTTAGACAACGCTCTCCTATTTCCTGTGACATATCCCACCGGGCTGGAGAGGAAATAATTATCGAAATAAAAATCGCGCCAGAAATAGCCGGAAGGAGGAGGTGATGGGGGCGTGGTCAGTAGTCCGTCGTCAGTAGTCCGTGGGGTACTGACCACGGACTACTGACAGCCGCCGCAGGCGGCGAACGGACCAGATCACTAATACTCGAACTGCGTTCCCTCCGGCGTGAGCGAGCTTCGCCTGTCGCTCCGCAGTTTCAGCAGCGCCGCCACCGCCAGGTAGATGGCAAGAAGGATGAGCGATATGGCCGCGATGCCGTTGATCATCTGCACGTCGAATCCCTTTGCCGCCGCGAAGTTCGCCAGCGTCAGCTTGCCGAGCGACCAGAGGGTGATCGTCAGCACGAAGATCATCGGCAGGAGGGTGAATGCTATCCGCTTGCGCGCCTGATACAGCCAGACGGTGATGGAGAGGAGCGTGAGCGCGGCAAGCAGCTGGTTGGATGCGCCGAAGAGCGTCCAGAACTTCACCCACATTCCCTCCTCGGCAAAGGAGATGAAATACGCCGGCAGCGCGATGGTGACCAGTGTTCCGGCCAGCGCTCCGGGGCGCCCCTTCCATCCGAAGATCTCCTGCACGATATAGCGTCCCAGGCGCGTGCAGACGTCCAGCGTATCGAAGACGAAGGTGGAGAATGCCATGGCGCCGAAGGTGATGGCGAAGCGGAGATTCTCCTTGCCGATCACCAGCGTCATGAACTCGCCGATCCCGTTGCCGTAGATGGTGCCGGGCTTCAATCCGGTGAGATCCTTCTGCGATACGATCATCACCGTCACCAGCGCTATCAGCGCCACGAACCCCTCGGCCAGCATCGCCCCGTAGCCCACCGGTTGCAGGTGGCTTTCACGGTCGATCTGCTTGGAGGTGGTGCCGGAGCAGACCAGCCCATGAAACCCCGAACATGCCCCGCAGGCGATGGTCACGAAGAGGAAGGGGAAGAGCGTGCCGGTCATCCCTCCGGCATCGAGCGTCTTGAACGCCTCCTGCTTGATCTCGTAGCCGCCGAAGAAGACGCCTATAACGCCGGCGGCCAGCGCCAGATAGAGTATGAACCCGCCGAGATAGCCGCGCGGTTGCAGCAGCGACCACACCGGCACCATGGAGGCCACGCAGCAGTAGATCAGTATCACCAGCCCCCAGGTCCTGGCCTCGAACACCAGCAGCGTGGAATACTGCGTGCCGAGCCACACCAGCGCCAGCGTGGCCGGGACGAAGATCACCGTCAGCAGCCAGAGCGGCGGTTTCAGGAAGCGCTCCACGAAGCCCATGATTACCGACAGGACCAGATACGCCACCGCCGCAAACGCCACGGCCCCGCCGGGGTTGAACCCCAGCTCCATCCCCTGTAGTTCCTCGGTGGCCGACACGAAACTCCCGGAGGTGATATCGGTGAATGCCACGATCACATACACCAGCGCTATCCAGATGAACGCCATCATGGCGATGCCGGCGCGGCGCCCCAGATGCTCGCGGGTGATCTCGGCGATGGAACCGGCGCCGTGGCGTACCGAGGCGGTAAGGCTGGAGAAATCGTGCACCGCCCCTATCAGCACCACCCCCAGCCCGATCCAGATCAGGCAGGGGCCCCAGCCCCAGGTCTGGCAGGCGAGGATCGGCCCGGCGATGGGACCCGCCGCGGCGATCGCCGAGAAGTGCTGCGCGAACAGATAGAATGGCCGTGTGGGGACGAAGTCCACACCGTCGTTCACCTTGTGTGCCGGTGTGACGCGGCTGTCATCGACGGCGAACTGGTTCGCCACCCACCGGCCGTACAGGCGATAGGCGAGGACGAGGAGCACAAGGAAGAGCAGACCGAGTAACGCAAGGTTCATCCAGGGTTCTCCGATATTCGTTGGTCAGAAGTGATGCGAAAAGAGTTCGTGGCCGTTCTGGCAGCCGCGAAGATCGTAAACTTCTGTTGCAAAACAAGGAGAGCCGGGGAGGGATTTTCGATTGGGGGAGATCAGGCGAAGTCCGGGGTCCGGGAGGCCGGAACCGGGAGCCGGAGGAAAGGAGGGAGAGGCAGTAGAGCGGATTTCATCTCAGGTAACCCCAGCATACTTACCGCGATAAATTCCGTAGCGATGGCCCCCGTGCGGGCACCTGTCTATAGAAAAAAGGTGTGGTATCCTTTCATCTCTGAAAGCTCCGCCAGGAGCGGCCCATGCTTCATTGTTGCTGGAGAGCAGCATACATGAAATCTCGGGGGCCGGGAGTCCGGGAAGAAGAGGGAGAGAGCGGTGCTGTGCGGGGTGGTATCCGGGAGGCTGAAACGGCGGCTATGCGCTCGATCGAAAATAAAGCGTGGTGTTTGGCCTGAGTCGCCTACACCCGCGGGTTTTTAATAACGCGTG
>JBMDXA010000104.1:0-38903 GCA_048594725.1 Candidatus Kapaibacteriota bacterium | reverse complement strand
TGCGGCCGGAACATTATTGCGGGGGCGGGCATCGTGCGGGTTCTCAGCCCGGCATCGCCTGATAGGCCAGCACGCAACGCCACGCGTTCTCGGTCTGATCGCTCCGGAGGAATCCCTGCGCGGCACGATGCAGATCCGCCTCCAGATCACCCGCAGAAGCCCCGGCGCGCAGCCGGGCGGCGAGCAGATCGACCGCCCCTTCCGGATTGCCGGTCCGCAGTTCGGTCTCCAGATCATCCGGCGACGACTCGGGTGCCACCTCCAGGCGCTCGCGCCAGAACTCGCCAATGGCGGCAAGATCGGGGAGGGCCGCAGCCCCGGCCAGCTTCGCAAGATCGTTGCCGGTAAGCACCGCGCTCCGGCGCACCCTCTCCGGGAGCGCATCGAATCCGATGCCGGCGTGCGTGGGCTTGGCAAGAGTGAACACCGCCGATCCGCTCGCGCGGCAGTACAGAGGGCCCCCCATGCGCGCAACCAGATCCAGCCGGTTGGCATCGAGATACTTCCCCTCGAACGCCGACTCCTTTATATGGAACATCACCACCTCTCCCACCATCAGATTGGCAGAGCCGGGCTTGCCGCCGAAATCGATATGATGCAGCAGCCTGCACTCCATCACCATCGGCGACTCGGCCACTCCCGGCGGGGCCACCTTCCGGCTGGGAAGCTTGGTGAATCCGGCCTTCAGGAACTCGTCCACACCGGCCTCGTACTCGCCGGAGGCCAGGCTGATCTGCTCCACCATCGCATACGAGACCACGGAGATCGTGAACTCGCCGGTGGCCTTGATGTTGAGGAATGTGTGCTTCGGGGTACCATCGGTCCCCCGGAATGCCGGCGAAAACGCCACCACCGGCGGGTTGACGCCGAAGGCATTGAAGAATGAGAAGGGGGAGAGATTCGAGCGCCCTTCGGCATCCAGCGTGCTTACCAGGGCGATGGGACGGGGAGCAACGCCAGCCAGCAGATAGCGGTGCGATTCGGCGTGCGGGATCGTTGCGGGATCGATATGACGCATCGGTAGATTTCGGGAACTATGTGAACGGGAGAGCTACGGGAACGCAAGTTACGGATTCCCGGCCCCCTCTTTCAGAGTCATCAGCTTCAATTATCGATGGAAAATGATGTAAAGAAACGATCGCCACGAGATCCGGCAACCGCAGCGGCAGGCCCCCGGACGACAAGCTGGTAGAGCCGCTCCCCCTCGGCATACAACTGCACCTTGCGGAGCGAGCCATCCGGCTCACGCGCCAGAAACGCCCGGCCGGGGTGGTCTTTCAGGGAGAGCGTGCTATCGGGGAGCGCTATTCCCCCCTCCCCGCCCCATCTGCCGGCCTCTCCCAGAAACGACTCCGGCGCGGCGCTATCGGCCAGATATGCCGGCAGATCGAGCCAGACGACCTGGTAGAAGACCGAATCATCCCCGGCCGACAGATCATGCACCGGCAGGACGCCGGACGGCGTGGCCGCATCGTAGCTCACGACATCGGGATCATCCGGCATCGAGACCGAAAATCTCCCATCATCGGAGTGATGTGTCTGCCACCCGAAATCGCCGCACCCCGCTGCAAGCAACCCAAGCAAAAGCAATCCGCTACCGCAGTACCTCATCCCGGAAGGTAGGAAGATGCGTGCGCCCCGGCAACGGCGCAGACGGAACCGGACGGCCAGGAAAACACCTGGACGGATATCCCGTTAACGGCGCACCTTGAAGATGCTCCACCATACACAAAAGGCAAAAGAGGATACCGGCATAACCGGCATCCTCTTTCTAAAATCGGGGGCAGGGACGGGGCGGCGCGATTCCCCCCGGATCGTTATTACCAATCCCGTCTCCGGCTCCCCCGCTATCTTCATTTCAATCTTCAGGCAGCGCGGCTTCCGCGCAGATCCATTCCGGCATCCGTTCCATTCCGGGCTTCGATCGCTCCCGGCTCTTCAGCCGGCCAGCGGCTGAGCGCAGAGCGGGCAGGGATCACCGATGGAAGCGAACACCAGCAACCGGCAGGACCCGCATCGCAGGCGAATCCGGCGCCCGCAACAGGCGCAATAGTGGTCGGTAGCGTAGCTGTAGGTAGAACAGGCGGGGCACTGCTCGCCACCTCCTACCTCCCCGGCTCCCTCCGAAGTATAGCCTATCTTCTCTGTCTCCATCTGCGTACGGCCCGGATCATGTCGTATGGAGAACGCCTGCCGGATCAACTTTCGTCCGATCGCCCGCAGTACTCATCTACGAAACGATTTCTATTCAATATATTCGGTCCGATTATCGGTTTGGGGAAATTCGATTATCAGTTCTTCCGGATGCCCCGCCCAGGCGGAATTCTTCGTTCAGTCCTCAGCCAGACGGCCAGGGAGCGGGTAACGGGAGAGGCTCCCCCACGACTACTCCACGAGGTCCGGCAGGCGGCAGCCGGTGATTAGGACCATCATGCAGCGCTCGCAGATAGATTTTCTGAACCACGGCATCCTTCCGTTCATCGGACGGGAGCGCGAGATGGCGACGATCCTGGAGTTCTGGCGGGAGACCGCCGAATCCTCGGAGCTGCGCGCGATGCTGCTGCTGGGGGAGGCCGGCATCGGCAAGAGCAGGCTGATCGAGGAGAGCATCCGCCGCATCGGCACCAGCGGCGGAGTGGTGATCCATATCAAGCTCTATCCCGATTCGGCCACATCGCTGGCCCCGCTGCTGGCCCGGGCGCTGGCCCGCTCCGGAGGTGCCCAGCAGCTTCTGAAAGCCGAGCCGGAGGAGACCTTCGCATCGGTATCGGCGGCGCTGATACGGATCTGCGGGCTCCGCCCCACGCTCCTGGTAATCGAAGACCTCCATCTGCTGCACGGCGATGGCCTGGGGGATTTCTCGCTCCTGCTGCAAGGTCTCGCCGATGAGCCCCTCTCCCTGCTGTGCGCCGCGCGGCCGGTGACGCTGGCGGCCCGGAGCGTGCTGGAACGGTATCTCACCTCCCAGATCGACCTGGCGGGGCTGCCGCCGCAGGAGATAGCCCTGCTCTGCGGTGCGGTGCTGGGCGAGCAGGCCGGGGAGGAAGTGGTGGAGATCCTGAGAGAGAAGACGCTGGGCAATGCCCTGGCGCTCCGCTCGGCGCTCAGAGCCGGCCTGAAATCCGGGACGATGGCCGGCGGAACCGGCCTGTCCGGCGCCTCTCCCCTCCGCGACCAGCGCTCGTTCATCGATACGCTGGAACAGAACGTCCGGCTCCTCTCCGAGGGGATGGCCGCGCATCTGAACGAACCGGAAAAGAGCGCCGCCGAGAAGCTGGCCTGCCTGGGAGAGGTTTTTGCGGCCGAGGCGGCGGGGGTGGTGCTGGAGAACGCTCCCGGCATGCTGGAGGCGCTCTCGTTCAAAGGGGTGATAGCCCCGCTGGTCTCCCCTCCCTCGCCGGTCAGCGTTCAGCGGAGCGCATATCCTCCGCTGGCATTCACCCATACGCTGCTCCACAGGCATTTCATCGATCAGGCGAAGGTGGACCCCAATCCCCTCATCACGGTGGTGGCCGGAACGCTTCCGCTCTACTCCATCCTCCCCTTCTCCCTTATCGCAGCTCATTGCGATGCGGTAACCGCCGACGCCACCACGCTCCGGACAGCGATGATAGAAACGCTGGAAACGGCCCGGCGGCTCGACTCCAGCACCGACTGGCGCTATGCCCTGGCCCTCTGGAAAGGAGCGGCACTGCTGGGAGAGAAGCTGAAAGAGCTGATGGGATCGGAAAAGGAGGATGCGATCCAGATACGGCTGCTGTCGAGCAAACTGGCGCTGGAGCGGCGTGCTCCCCAGGCCGATTACCCGCAGGTGGTGGAGGAACTGCTGCAACGGACCAGCCAGACCACCGATGAGAGCCGCGCCCACTTCCGGCTGCTGGCGCTCCTGTACAAGCGGCGCCTGATAGCCCGGAACGATCTCCGGGGAAGCCTGGAAATGCTCGGCGAGGTGGAGGAACTGGCCGCCCGATTTCCGGCGATACGCTATACCACCGCCTACGTGGGGCACCTGCGCGATTCCGCGCGCATCGCCAACCGGCTGGACGACCGGCTGCTGTCGCAGAATGTGGAGAAGTGGACAGAGGAGCTGCTCCAGTCCGATGAGATCACCGATGAATGGAAGCAGGTGATATGGCTTCGCCTGATCCCCCATTTCCTCTGCGAGTTCTCCACATCCGAACAGCTCGACAAAAGGATCGCACAGCTTCGCGAGCTGGAGCGCAGCACGCAGGGAGATGCCGCGGAGGTCGTGATCTGGAAGGTCAATCTGCTTTATACCATCGGCTATCTGGATGAAACGGTGCGAACCGCCGAGCGGGGAGTCCAGCTCTATCGCGAACTGGGGCTTATGCCGGAGGTATCGAGCTGCACCATGATCTCCATCTTCGCCCGCGTCCTGCTGGGAGGTGATCTGGCGGGGCTGGCGGCGGAACTGGCGGCGCTTCTGGAGAGCCGCCCGCAGCCCCTGCGCCGGCAGCTTCAATGGATGATGGGTGTGCACGGATCGATCGTGGGACTGATGATCGATCAGCCGGAGTGGCGCAGGAGCGTCCTGGAGATGAGCCCGCCCGACGCGATGAACATCCCCGTGGTGGATGATCTTATGGCTGCCCTGTATGCGGGAAGGCTCCGTGAAGCCGACGAACTGCTCGGAGGTGTTGGCGAGGAGTGGGTCCCGATGATACGCCCCTTTCTGGCAACGGCCCTGGGCGCCGCCCCCCCCGCCGATCTCCGCGAAGCGCTCGATCCCCTCCGGCCGATCCTGGAAAGCCCGATCCTGGAAATGAAGGATATCCTGGTGAAGCGGATCATCATGGAGATACTGATAGCCGCCGCGAAGGGCTCCCTCCCCCCAGGTGTTGCCGAGGCTCTCCGCACGGAACTGCACGTCCCGCTCTGCTCCATCATGGCCTGGTTCGCCGACCGCTCGCTCGGCACGTGCCTGGCCGCCACCATGGAGCGCTACGGAACCTTCTTCCCGAAAGGGGAGCTGAAGTCGTGGCGTGCCCGCACCGCCGCCATCGCAGCACAGCGCGAAAGCACCGCCGAGCAGGCCGGGCGGCGAACGAAGGTTTCCCTGCTCGGCTCCATCGTTATTCATGCATCGGGAGAGGAGCCGGTGCGCGTGCGGGGCGCGCAGCTCTGCACGCTGCTCGGCCTGATGACCGCCGATCGCATGCTGGCGCGGCCGCTGACGCCGAACGAGTTCGTGGCGATTGTGATGGGCTCCGGCCGCGATCCGGAGAGCGCCCGCAAGTCGATGAACTTCGCGGTGTTCAGGCTCCGCGAACTGCTCGGCAGCGATGCGATCTCCACCACCGGAGAGACCCCGGCGCTGAACCTGGATCTTATCGAGGTGGACCTGCTCGATGCCCACCGGCATCTGCATGACGCCATCGAAGCCCTGCGCGACGGCGCCCTGCTGCGGGCCTATCCCAAGCTGATCGCCGCGCTCGACATCACCGCCGGACAGGTTCCCTTCCCCACCCTGTACGACGAGTTGTTCGAATCGGCCAGAGAGGATTTCGAGACCGAACTGAGGACGGCGGTGATCCGTACAGCCCATGCGCTGCGGCGCGAGGGAGATGACGCCGCCGCCGAGCAGGTGCTCCTGCGCGCGTTCCAGGCGATGCCGGATGATGAAGAAGTGAGCGAACTGCTTCAGGAGGTGCTGCGAGCACTCGGCAAGCGCACCGAGGCCACGCGGATCGGGATGAGAGGAGGGTGAGAAGTTCAGGAATCGGGGAGAAGAAGAGATGCCCGGGGCATGGCCTTCTTCTCCGGCCGCTACTTCGTAGTTGCGCAAACGAACTCCGGGATTCCGTTTGTACCGCACCTCCTGGCGGTCATCCCCAGCCGTAGGCGAAGCCCCCAGGGGCTGTGCTTCGATCAGCATAACACTGGCGGAATGCTTGCTTGATCGCATCGTTTGCAAATCTTACGTACCTACGGATACGTTTTCTGAGTTGTGTTGTCGCGGTGTTCTACGCCGCGACGCCTGCGAACACCCAGGCGGGCGGAGTCGAACTCCGAGCGAACCGGCATGTTACAGGAGCCAATGTCAGGAAACGTTCTCCCAGGTATGCAGATACCCTCCCCGCAGGTACTTGACGACTATCCATCCATCATCTGCCAACCCATGCCCACTCCCAGCGAGCGCAGCCCCGGCCCTGACCATGAACCATTGGAAACCATTCTTCAGAGCCGTGGCATACATTCTCTCGATGCGCTCATCATTCTTGGTTCCGGCATGAGCGGTTGTTTTCTGCCGGAGGAATACGAGGTGGTGGCCGAGCGGGGCGGCTCATCGGTGATGGGGCATTCCGGCCGGCTTGCGTTGCTCGGCAAAGGGCGCAACCGCATACTGCTGGCGCTCGGACGGCGGCATCTGTACGAGGGATATCGCCTCCATGAGATCACCTGGATCGTGCGCCAGGCCGCATCGCTCGGCGCTCGGCGGCTGATCGTGAGCAATGCCGCCGGAGGGCTGAACCCGTCGTTCCGGGCCGGGGATGTGATGCTGATAGATGACTATCTGGCGGCTCCTCTCGGCGGGGCACAGGCGCTGGGCTGGAAGCATGCGCCAGAGCGGGATGCGGAGATTATTCCCTTTTCATCCTCCCATCGGGATGGCCCGTTCGATACGGGGCTGTATCCGGAGATCGAGCGCGGTGCGTTGCAGGAGGGGATTCCGTTGCGGCGCGGCGTCTATGCCGGTGTTACAGGCCCGAGCTACGAGACCCGCGCGGAGATCCGCGCCCTGCGCCGCATGGGTGCCGATGCGGTGGGCATGTCCACCATCGCCGAAACCGCCGCGGCCCTGTCGCTCGGCATGCGGGTGACGGGCCTCAGCCTCATCACCAATGTCCTCACCGACAGCGCACGCGTCACCCTCGATCATCTCGATGTGGTGGAACAGGGAAAGCTCGCGGAGCAGCGCATGCGCAAGGCGCTAGATGTGGCGATGGAGGCAGTTCTCACATAGTAATCAGATCGGTTTTCGGATACCTGCCGGGCTCTTCGCCATCTCCTTCCCCCGCGCCCTCTTCCAGCCGAACAAAAAAAAGAATCCCCGGCGGAACACTCCACCGGGGACTCCATGATTGCTCATCCTGCCTGCGGGCCGATCTTAGCCGATCAGCGCCTTGGCGGCCTTCGACGGCGTTATCTCCTTGGATCCTTCCTTGCGGTCGAATGCGTCGATAATGCTGTCGTTCTTGCTCTGCACCAGGATCTCGCGGTACGACTTCAAGCCGGTACCGGCCGGGATCAGGCGGCCCATGATGACGTTCTCCTTCAGACCGTACAGGTTGTCCACCTTCGCCTCGACGGCGGCATCGGTGAGCACCTTGGTGGTCTCCTGGAACGAGGCGGCCGAGATGAACGACTCGGTCGTGAGCGAAGCCTGGGTGATGCCGAGCAGCAGCGGCTCGGAGGTTGCCGGTTCGGCCTCGCGTGCCTCGGCCGGCTCCTTCCCCTT
Source organism: Candidatus Kapaibacteriota bacterium (assembly GCA_048594725.1). Classification (GTDB taxonomy): domain Bacteria; phylum Bacteroidota; class Ignavibacteria; order OLB7; family OLB7; genus JAFDZV01. Next base: position 31,423 of record JBMDXA010000104.1, on the reverse strand, counting down.
CTTCTTCAACTCGGCGTTCGTCTCCTTGAACTTCCGCTTCGGAACCGGCTGCCCCACCTTGAAGCGGCTATCCCCCTTCTCGGTGACCACCACGCGGTTCTTCATCTCGTCGTTCTCCTCCTCGAACTTGATGCGATCGACCTGATCCCCTTCCAGGAACCGGGTGTCGCCGGAGTCGATGATGCGCACCTTGTGGAGCATCTGCCGTGCAATGACCTCGATATGCTTGTCATTGATCGGCTGACCCTGCATCCGGTACACTTCCTGGATCTCGTTGACGATGTACTCCTGCACGGCGCTCACACCCTTGATACGGAGGATGTCGTGCGGATCGATCGAGCCGTCGGAGAGGCGCTCGCCGGAGCGGACGAAATCGCCGTCCTGCACCAGCACGTGCTTACCGAAGCTGACCGTGTACTCCATGCGGGTACGTCCGTCCAGCGAGGTCACCACGATCACGCGGTTGCCGCGCTTCGGCTTGTCGAACGAGATGATGCCGTCGATATCGGTGACCACGGCCGGCTGCTGCGGGGAACGGGCCTCGAACAGCTCGGTAACACGCGGCAGACCGCCGGTGATATCGCGGGTCTTGCCGACATCGCGCGGGATCTTGGTGATGATCGTGCCGGGCTGCACAACCTCCCCTTCCTCCACATTGATGTGGGCGCGGATCGGGATGATGTACGGCTGGATCAGCTTTCCTTCCTCGTCCACGATCTCGATCGTCGGGCTCTTGGTGCGGTCCTTCGCGTCGATCGTCACCTTGGTGATATATCCGGTCTGCTCATCCGGCTCGTCACGGTAGGTGACGTTCGGGATAAGATCCTTGTAGCGGATGATACCGGCCTTGTCGGTCACGATGACGTTGTTGTACGGATCCCATTCATACAGAACGGTTCCCTTCTGCACCAGATCTCCCTCGCTCACCTTCAGCGACGAACCGTACACCACATCGTAGCGATGGATGACGCGGTTGTCGGCGTCCAGGATCGACACACCGCCGGCGCGGCCGGTCACCACGCGGGTGGTGGAGCTCATGCCGGTATCAGGATCGACATCGGTACGCTCGATGTACTTCAGCCCCTCGAACGATACGCGGCCCTCGGTCTTGGTCTGCACCGCGCTCTGCGAAGCGATGAGCGATGCGGTACCACCGGTGTGGAAGGTACGAAGCGTAAGCTGCGTGCCCGGCTCACCGATCGACTGTGCTGCGATGATACCCACCGCCTCGCCCACGTTGGCGAGCTGTCCGGTGGTGAGGTTGGTGCCGTAGCACTTCGAGCAGATGCCCCGCTTGGCCTCGCAGGTGAGCACCGAACGGATCATCACGCGCTCGATAGCGGTCTGCGAGATCGCCGTGGCAACCTCGTTGTTGACCACGTTGCCACCCTTGACGATGATGTTCTCGGGGTCGAGCGGATCGATCACATCCTCCAGCACCACGCGGCCGAGGATACGCTCGTGCAGATGCTCCTTGATGCTCTCGCCTTCCTTGAGCGCCTGCATCTCGATGCCACGGATCGTACCGCAATCCTGCTCGGCGATGATGGCGTCCTGCGCCACGTCGATAAGACGACGGGTCAGGTAACCGGCATCGGCCGTCTTCAGAGCGGTATCGGCCAGACCCTTACGGGCGCCGTGGGTGGAGATGAAGTATTCGAGGATCGACAGCCCCTCCTTGAAGTTGGAGGTAACCGGATTCTCGATAAGCTCGCCCATGGCGCCGGAGAGCGACTTCTGCGGCTTCGCCATCAGACCGCGCATACCGGCCAGCTGGCGGATCTGCTCTGTGGATCCACGAGCCTTGGAGTCGAGCATCATCCAGAAGGTGTTGAAGCCATGGTTATCGGCCTTCAGCGCCTGCTGCACCACCTGGAGAACGCGGTTGGTAGCGTTCGACCAGACGTCGATCACCTTGTTGTAGCGCTCGCCGTTGGTGATAACGCCTTCGAGATAGTAGTTCTCGATGCGGTCCACCTCCTTCTGTGCCTTGGAGATGATCTGGTCCTTCTCCTGCGGCACCAGCGCGTCGGCGATCGACACGGAGAGGCCGCCCTTGGTGGAGTAGGTGAACCCGAGGTTCTTCAGATCGTCCAGGAACTTCACGGTCTTCAGAGCGCCGGCCTTGCGGAAGCACTCGGAGATCAGGCGGGTAAGCTCCTTCTTGGTGAGCAGCGTATCGAGGTAGCCAAGCTCCTCCGGCACCATCTGGTTGAAGATGATGCGGCCGGTGGCCGTCTCGACGATCTTCCCTCTGATACGGACCTTGATCTTGGCGTGCAGGTGGAGGCGGCCGGTGTTGTAGGCCACGATCACCTCTTCGGCCGAGGAGAATACCTTCCCCTCGCCGGCCACGCCCGGATAGGTCTTGGTGACATAGTAGCACCCGAGAACCATGTCCTGCGACGGAACGGTGATCGGGTCACCGCTCTGCGGCGAGATGATATTGTGCGACGAGAGCATCAGCAGGATGGCCTCAAGCTGGGCATCGTAGCTGAGCGGCACGTGCACGGCCATCTGATCGCCGTCGAAGTCGGCGTTGAACGCCGCGCACACCAGCGGGTGCAGGTGGATTGCCTTGCCTTCCACCAGACGGGGCTGGAACGCCTGGATACCGAGACGGTGGAGCGTCGGCGCGCGGTTCAGCAGCACCGGATGCCCGTCGATCACCGACTCCAGGATATCCCACACCTCCGTCGTCTTCCGCTCCACCACCTTCTTTGCCGACTTCACGGTCTTGGTATGGCCGCGCTCGATCAGCTTGCGGATGATGAACGGCTTGAACAGCTCCACGGCCATATCCTTCGGCAGGCCGCACTCGTGCAGGCGCATTTCCGGTCCCACCACGATCACCGAGCGGCCGGAGTAATCGACGCGCTTTCCGAGGAGGTTCTGGCGGAAACGTCCCTGCTTTCCCTTCAGCATATCGGAGAGGGACTTCAGGGCGCGCTGCGAATCGCTGCGCACGGCCGAACCACGGCGGGAGTTGTCGAACAGCGAGTCCACCGCTTCCTGAAGCATGCGCTTCTCGTTGCGGAGAATCACCTCCGGAGCGTCGATGTCGATCAGGCGCTTCAGGCGGTTGTTGCGGATGATGACGCGGCGATACAGATCGTTCAGATCCGAGGTCGCGAAGCGTCCGCCTTCCAGCGGCACCAGCGGGCGGAGTTCCGGCGGGATCACCGGGATGATATCCAGCACCATCCACTCCGGACGGTTCGGCTCACCCTCTCCCTCCGGACGCTCGCGGAACGCGCTTACCACGCGAAGGCGCTTCAGGGCCTCGGCCTTCTTCTGCATCGAGGTCTCCACCTTCACCTGTTCGCGAAGCTGGAGCGCGAGTTCATCCGGGTTGATCCGCTTCAGCAGTTCCTTCACCGCCTCGCCGCCGATCAGCGCTATGAACTTGCGCGGGTCCTCGTCATCGAGATCTCCATTGGTCTCCGGGAGCGACGCCATGATGTCGAGGTACTGCTCCTCGGTCAGAAGGTCGTTCACCTGAAGGCCGGTCTGCCCCGGCTGCACCACCACATACGATTCGTAATAGACGATACGCTCCACATCCTTGGTCGGCAGCCCGAGCACGGCGCCGATCTTCGAGGGGAGGGAGCGGAGATACCAGATATGGACGACCGGCACGGCAAGGGCGATATGCCCCATGCGCTCGCGGCGCACCGACTTCTGCGTCACCTCCACGCCGCAACGATCGCAGATGATTCCTTTATAGCGGATGCGCTTGTACTTGCCGCAGTGGCACTCCCAGTCGCGCACCGGACCGAAGATCTTCTCGCAGAAGAGGCCATCCTTTTCGGGACGGAACGAACGATAATTGATCGTCTCCGGCTTGGTGACCTCGCCATGCGAACGATTCAGGATATCGTCCGACGAGGCGAGTTTGATCATGATACGCCGGAAATTCTGCCCAACGATCTGATTCGGTTGTGTAACCACAGTGTTCTCCCGATGTATGAATCAGAGAAATTCAAAATTCAACTATATCACCTTACGATTCAACATGAGCGGCCCGGCAGAAGCCGCGCCGCAGCCGGGCGGGGTTCCCCGTGTGGATCTCATCACACGCCGACGCCCCGATTCCGCTACCCGGACTCCCCGGAAGCTCCCCCTGCTGGGAGAGCCTCCGGCCGTTCCGGCAATCATATTGAATATCACCGCCATCGGTCGCCCCCCGCCGGATGCGATCCCACCACGTGGGCACCCGCAACGGCAGGCCGGTCATAGATCGGTTAGTCGATCTTGACTTCCAGGCCCAACCCCTGGAGCTCGCGCACCAGAACGTTGAACGACTCGGGGATGTTCGGCTCCGGCAGGTTCTCTCCCTTGACGATCGCCTCGTAGACCTTGGCGCGTCCGTGAACGTCGTCGGACTTCACGGTAAGGATCTCCTGCAGCACGTTGGCCGCACCGTAGGCTTCCAGCGCCCACACTTCCATCTCTCCGAAGCGCTGGCCGCCGAACTGCGCCTTGCCACCCAGCGGCTGCTGCGTGATAAGGGAGTACGGTCCGATCGAACGGGCGTGGATCTTGTCCTCCACCAGGTGGGAGAGCTTCATGATGTAGATCACTCCCACGGTCACCCGCTGGTCGAACTTCTCGCCGGTCTTGCCATCGTACAGATCGCTCTTCCCGTCGCGCGGCAGCCCGGCCTTCTCCAGCCAGTCCTGCACGTCGTTCCAGGAGGCGCCGTCGAAGATCGGCGTGGAGAAGTGGATGCCCAGCTTCTTGCCCGCCCAGCCGAGAGCGGTCTCGTAGAGCTGTCCCAGGTTCATTCGCGACGGCACGCCGAGCGGGTTCAGCACCACGTCCACCGGGGTACCGTCCGGGAGGAACGGCATATCCTCGACGGCGACGATCTTCGCCACAACGCCCTTGTTGCCGTGGCGGCCTGCCATCTTGTCCCCCACCTGGAGCTTCCGCTTCTTGGCGATGTAGACCTTCGCCATCTGCATGATGCCCGGCTGGAGTTCATCTCCCTGCGCCACCTTGTTCTTCTCGATGCGGATGTCGTCGTTGGAGAGCGTGACCACCTTCTGGTAGTTCTGGAACGCCTTCTTCACCAGGGCGTTCTTCTTCTTGTTGTCCACCCACTGGTCTTCCACGTTCAGTGCCGCCAGATCGGTGCCGTCGTTCAGCTTTGCGGTGAACGTATCGGCCTTGATGACGGTGCCGGCGCGGACGATCGTGGTGCTGGCAAGATCGCGAATGCCGAGCGAGGTCTCCCCGTCCAGAAGCTGGCCCAGCTTCTCGGCGAGCATCCGGTTGTAGTTGTCGATCGTCGTGATAAGCTGGCGATCGAGCATCTCCTGGCGGCGCTTCTCATCCTTGCGCACATCGGAGTCCTTCTTGATAACCCTGCGGCTGAACAGCTGCGAGTTGATGACCACTCCCTTCATTCCGGGAGGTGCCTTCAGCGAGGCATCCTTCACATCGCCGGCCTTGTCGCCGAAGATGGCGCGCAGCAGCTTCTCTTCCGGCGTCGGGTCGGTCTCTCCCTTCGGCGTGATCTTGCCCACCAGGATGTCGTTCTCGCGAACGTCGGAACCGACGCGGATGATGCCGCTCTCGTCGAGATCCTTCACCGCCTCTTCCGAGACGTTCGGGATTTCACGGGTGAGCTCCTCCTCGCCGCGCTTGGTATCGCGGACGTGGATGGAGAACTCCTCGATATGCACCGAGGTGAAGATGTCCTCGCTCACCACGCGCTCGGAGATGACGATAGCATCCTCGAAGTTGTACCCGCGCCACGGCATGAACGCCACGATCAGGTTGCGTCCCAGCGCAAGGCGGCCGTCCTCGGTGGAGCAGCCGTCGGCCAGCACGTCGCCGGCCACGAAACGCTGGCCAGCACGAACCACCGGACGCTGGTTGATGCAGGTGTCCTGGTTGGTGCGGAAGAACTTCGTCAGCTCGTACTCCTTGCGGCGGTCGTCCACGAACGAGACAAGCTGCTCCTCCTTGGTCAGGTTGGTGTCGTACTCCACGATGATCTTCATGGAGTCCACATACACCACCACGCCATCGCGCTCGGCAAGGATCAGCGTGCGGGAATCGCGCGCCACCTTTCCTTCCATACCGGTGCCCACGAACGGCTCCTCCGGGCGGAGCAGAGGCACACCCTGGCGCTGCATGTTCGAGCCCATCAGCGCGCGGTTGGCGTCATCGTGCTCCAGGAACGGGATCAGCGCGGCAGCGGCCGAGACGATCTGGTTCGGGGCCACATCCAGGTACTGCACCTGGCCGGGCTCCACCATCACGAAGTCGCCCGACTGGCGTGCGCGAACGCGGTCCTGCACGATCAGGCCGTTGGTATCCAGCTTCACGGTGGCCGGGGCGATGATCGTCCCCTCCTCCTTGTCGGCTGCCAGATACTCGATGTCGTCGCTCACCACGCCGTTGGTGACGCGGCGGTACGGGGTCTCGATGAACCCGAAATCGTTCACCCGCGCATGAATGCAGAGCGAGGAGATAAGACCGATGTTCGGGCCTTCAGGGGTCTCGATCGGGCAGAGGCGGCCGTAATGGGTATAGTGCACGTCTCGCACCTCGAAGCCGGCGCGCTCGCGGGTAAGACCGCCAGGTCCAAGGGCCGACATACGGCGCTTGTTGGTCAGCTCGGCCAGAGGGTTGGTCTGGTCCATGAACTGCGAGAGCTGGTTGGTGCCGAAGAACGTATTGATCACCGAGGTGATCGTACGGGCATTGACCAGTTCGGCCGGCGTGAACGTTTCCACATCGTGGATGTTCATCCGCTCCTTGATGGTGCGGGCCATGCGGGCCATGCCCACATTGAACTGTCCGGCCAGCTGCTCGCCCACGGTACGCACGCGGCGGTTGCCCAGGTGATCGATATCATCCACCTGCTTCTTCCCCTGCTGGAGGTCGATCAGGTGCTTGATGATCGCCACGATGTCGTCGCGCGTGAGGGTGGTCTGATCCCCCGGGATATCCAGGCCCAGCTTGTCGTTGATACGGTAGCGGCCCACTTCACCGAGGTCGTAGCGCTTCGGGTTGAAGAACAGCTTGTCGATCAGGCCGCGCGCGGTCTCCAGATCCGGAGCCTCGCCGCTGCGGAGCTGGCGGTAGATCGCCTCCAGGGCGTCCTCCTCGCTGCGGGCAGCATCCTTGAGGATGGTGCGAACGATGATCGAATCGGCCTGCGAGGCCTCCTCGGTGAACAGGCGGACGGTATCGGCTCCCGAGTTGAGGATCAGGGTCATCATCTCGGCGTTCATCCTGACATCCTTGCTGGTGATGATCTCGCCAGTGTTCATGTCGATGATATCGCCGGCGATGATCCGGTCCAGATACCGTTCGTCGATATTGGAGACCGGGACCTCCTCGGTAAGCTGGAACAGCTCCAGGAGATCCTCATCGGAGGAGAATCCGAGCGCGCGCAGCAGCGTGGTCACCGGGAACTTCTTCTTGCGGTCGATGTACGCATACATCACGTTCTGGATATCGGTGGTGAACTCCACCCACGACCCGCGGAACGGGATGATACGAGCCGAGAAGATGCGGGTACCGTTGGGATGGATCGCATCGGAGAAGAAGACGCCGGGGGAACGGTGCAGCTGCGAGACGACAACGCGCTCGGCACCGTTGATGATGAACGTGCCGCGATCGGTCATCATCGGAATGTTTCCGAGATAGACCTCCTGCTCGATGGTTTCGATGAAATCGTCGGATTCCTTGTCGGCCTTGGAACTCAGCCGGAGGCGCGCCTTCAGCGGCACCGCATAGGTGAGCTCACGCTCGCGGCACTCGTTGACCGTATACTTGGGGCGCTCGACACGATAATCTATATACTCCAGGGTGAAGATCTCGCGGGCATCGGTAATAGGGAAATTCGCCAGGAAACCCTGTTCCAGCCCGACCTGCTTCCGTTCCTCAGGCTGCTCGTTGGCCTGCAGAAACTCGTCATAGGCTACGATCTGCACGCCCAGGAGATCCGGCATGTCGATCACGTGCTTGGTGCGCGCGAACGTATGCCGGCCCGCGGCTCCGTTGTTCGAGACTCCGTTATTGGATCGGTTGGTAATCACTGCTATTTGCCTCCAGTCAATGGGGAAGGTTGGCGTCCACTCTACGGCAGTCGGTCATACACAAGACGACGATGGATTCTACACGACAGCCATTCCGGCAGCCATGGAGAATCCACCACGGTTCTGTAATTTTCTGTAAATACCGTTCCGAAGCTGAATGTAAACTCTGAGATTCGCTGTACTCCTCTGCGGCGTCTGAACTATATCTGCCCCGAAAACGCAGTAATATGCAAGCATAGGCGCGCCGTCTGTGTTCGTACAGGAGGATTCGATCAAGCGACGATGCAACCACAGAGGTTATTGTCGCTATTCCTGCATTCAGCCAATATAACCTTCTGTAATAAACAATGCTCTCCCCGACCTTTTCCCGCTCGCGGTGCGAACAGTGGATAAGTGTCGGGGAGATCATTTTCGTGTTCGCCGGAGATCAGGCTTCCCAACAGGCAGGAGTCCCGGCCCCGGCGGGCATGGTCGGCTACCTTACTTCAGGGTAACGGAAGCGCCAGCCTCTTCGAGCTTCTTCTTGATCTGCTCGGACTCCTCCTTGGAGGCTCCTTCCTTGACAGCCTTCGGAGCGCCCTCGACGAGGTCCTTGGCTTCCTTCAGGCCGAGGCCGGTAAGCTCGCGGACGACCTTGATGACGTTGATCTTCGAAGCACCGGCGTTGGTGAGCTCGACGGTGAACTCCGTCTGCTCTTCTTCGGCCGGAGCGGCGGGGCCGGCGGGGGCCATCATTCCGCCCATCATCATCGGAGCAGCGGCGGTAACACCGAACTTCTCCTCAAGGGCCTTCTTCAGCTCGGAAGCCTCGGTAAGGGTAAGATTGCCGATCGTTTCGACGAGTTCTGCGACGTTTGCCATTGTAAGAATCCTGAGAGTTACTGGTTCGTGTATGTTCTTTCTTATGCGAATGTCTTGCAAAGCCGGCCAGAAGCCGCGCTCGGAAAGCCCCTTGGCAGAGGCACCGCAGGCGCGAACTTAGGCGGTAGCCCCTTCCTTCTGCTTGGCGACTTCCTCGATAACCGAGGCCAGGTCGCGCATGACGGCGTTGATCGCGCCGACGATGCCGGAAGCGGGGGCATTGAGCGAGCCGACAATGGCAGCAAGCATATCCTTGCGAGTCGGCATCGCGGCGATCTCCTTCAGGCGCGAGCCCTCCATCACCGTCTGCTCGATAACCGCGAAGTTCAACTTCGGGATATCCAGCTTCGGGTCGATGAAATCGCGAAGCACGCGGGCCGGAGCAGCCGGGTCCTCATAACCGATGGCAATGCCGGTCTGGCCGGTGAACTGGTCGAGCACGTGATCGTAGCCGCCGACATCCTTCAGAGCACGCTTGACGAGCGTGTTCTTGGCGACCTTGTACGTGACACCCACCTTCTTGAACTCGCGGCGCAGGCGGATGGCGTCTGCCACGGTCAGTCCCGTGAAGTCGATCGAGTACAGCCCACTGGCTCCACCGAACAGCTCAGTCAATTCCGCAACGACTTCTTCTTTCTTTGTCTTGGTCATACGAGATGAGAGAGTTGGATCTCTTCGATCTAGAGTTAACGGGTTGTAGCCCGAAGACCACGAGAACGGTTTCCCGCAGTGATGTAGAAGCTGCTCGCCGCCGCTGCCGGAGGGCAGCACTGCCGGAAGGCAGAGCCGCGGAGGGCACATCACAGGAGCCGTCCGGCAGATACTGCCGGGGCTCGTCAGGTCTTCTTCGTTGGTGCCGGGCCTGCCTGGGAGCCCCCACCGTGCGCGCAGTCTCCTGCCGCATTCCGGTGCCGGTGCTCCGCAGCCGCCCAACCGAGGCGAGTGCGTAATGTTCTATAGGGAAGCGCGCCCCCTTCCGGGAGCAATGCGTTCGGAGCGATTCGCTCTTGTTAGAGCTTCTCCGGACCGGCGGTCATCACCGACTCGCTGATCGGAACGCCCGCGCCCATCGTGGAGCTGAGCGTGATGCCGCGCACATACTTCCCCTTGGAGGTCTGCGGCTTGGCGCGCATGATGCTTCCCATGAAGGTCTGGATGTTATCCAGCAGCTTGTCGGCATCGAACGAGGCCTTGCCGATGGAGGCGTGAACGATACCGGCGCGATCGACACGATATTCGATCTTACCGGCCTTCACCTCGTTGACGGCCGTAGCCACATCCATGGTGACGGTGCCGGACTTCGGGTTCGGCATCAGGCCGCGGGGGCCGAGGATCTTGCCGAGCTTGCCCAGTTCGCCCATCACGTCCGGGGTGGCGATCACGACGTCGATGTCGGTCCAGCCTCCCTTGATCCGCTCGATAACGTCCTCGAATCCGACGACGTCGGCGCCGGCATTCAGGGCTTCCTGCTGCTTCGGCCCGCGCGTCACCACAAGGACGCGCACGGTCTTGCCGATGCCGTGCGGCAGCGAAACCGTGCCGCGCACCAGCTGGTCAGCCTTGCGGGGATCGACTCCGAGCCGGATCGCGATATCGACGGACTCGTCGAACTTCGCCGTGGCGTTACCCTTGACGATATCAACCGCGTCCTGCAGCGAATACTGCTTCGTGGCATCTACCTTCTTGACGATGTTCGAGAATCGCTTGCTGCGCTGTGCCATATCTTCTGGTTGAAACGGAAACGTGAAAATTGCCTGTTCATTTCCCCCGCACCTCCGGCGCCGGATGGCCCGCCAGGTGGCGTCCCGGCCGGCAGCCACGCACTCGGTGGAGATGCGCCGCCGGCCATATGCTTGCAGGGAGCTACCCGCTATCTTATCCCTCTACGGTCACACCCATGGAGCGGGCGGTGCCGGCGAGCATCGAAACGGCGCTCTCGAGGCTGTCGCAGTTCAGATCGCCCATCTTCGTCTTGGCGATCTCTTCGAGCTGCGCCTGCGAGATCTTTCCGACCTTGTTACGGTTCGGCTCGGCCGACCCCTTCGGGATGCTGATCGCCTTGATGATCAGCACCGGTGCGGGGGGGCTCTTGACCACGAAGGTGAAGGACTTGTCGGAGTAGAAGCTCACCAGCACCGGGGTGAGGATACCGCCATCCTTCTGGGTCTTCGCGTTGAACTGCTTTACGAACTCCGAGCCGTTCAGGCCGCGCTGACCGAACGCCGGACCGACCGGCGGCGCCATCGTTGCCGACCCTGCGGGAATCTGGAGCTTGAATGAGCCGAGGAGTTTCTTTGCCATTGTACTCTATGCTGAGAAATCTTGATGTAAGCGTATCAGTGCTTGGTTCTTAGTTTTTAGTGCCTAGAGAAGAGATTCGGAATACAGTGCCTCCACCCCTTTCCAAGAACTACGCCCCTAAAGCCGCCCCAGGCGGCGTACTAAGAACTATCTCTCTATCTCCACCTGCGAGAAATCGAGCTCCACCGGGGTCTTGCGGCCGAAGATGGAAACCTCCACCTTCAGCTTCTGCTTGCTGGCATTGACCTCGCGGACAAAGCCGGAGAAGTTGTTGAACGGTCCGTCGATCACCTTCACCGGGTCTCCCTCGCGGAACGAATCGACGATCGTCTCGACGTGCTTCCGCTCTTCGATCCGGTCGAGGATCTTGCCGATCTCCTCCGGCTGCAACGGCGTCGGTTCGGTCTTGGTTCCCACGAAGTTGATCACCGACGGCGTATTCTGAATCAGATCCTTCACCTTCTTGTTCAGCACCGCCTCTACGAGCACGTAGCCCGGCAGGAAGTTCTTCTGGCGCGTCCGCTTCTTGCCGTCGCGTACCTCGAAGACCTTCTCCAGCGGGATCAGCACGGTAGGAACGTACTCCTGAAGCCCCAGGCGCTCCACCTCGCTCTCAAGCAGCTGCTTGACGCGAGCCTCGTGCCCTGAATAGGTCCGGATGGCGTACCACCGTTTCTGAATCGTTAGCTCGTTTGTTGACATTGCTTATAGCTTCCTCTTGCGATCTCGATCATGACATCACGCCGGCCGATCTTCTGGCGCTCCCCTGCTTCGTTGAACCGAATCCCCGGGCGGGACTCTAGAAGATGAACGTGAAGATCTGTGTGAACACGAGGTCGATCACATACACAAAAGCGGTAATGATCGCGCAGGTGACGATGGTGATGATCGTCGATTCCTGCAACTGCTCCTTCTTCGGCCAGGAAACCTTTTTCATTTCGTTTCCGACCTCACGAACAAACGTGCCGATACTCTGCTTCATAGTGGCTCGCCGAGGATAAGAACTGCCCGCTCGCGGGCGGGCAGCAGGGAAAGTGGACGCCGACAGTTGATCGTTGCACGGGCGGCAGGAATCGAACCCGCAACCTACGGTTTTGGAGACCGTCGCTCTGCCAATTGAGCTACGCCCGTGAGTCCATATTCTATTTCCGATTTTCGATTTTGGATTTTCGATTGAAAGCAGTGCAGCTTCCAATCGAAAATCGGCGATCGAAAATCGAAAATTACTTCGTTTCCTTGTGCACGGTCCGCTTGTTATCCCACTTGCAGAACTTCTTGTGCTCAATACGGCCCGACTGCTTCTTCTTGTTCTTCGTCGTCGTGTAGTTACGACGCTTGCACTCGGTGCATTCCAGCGTTATGATATCGCGCATGGCCTTGTTTCGGAAATAGGAGCTCTTCGGTGACGTTGCATCAAAGCCCCGACCCGGATGCGGCCGCCGGCGGAAACCGGGACCGTACCGAACAGGGCTGGCATGCAAACGGAAGAGCGGGAGACGGGACTCGAACCCGCGACCAACAGCTTGGAAGGCTGTGACTCTACCAACTGAGTTACTCCCGCATCGGCAAGCTGCAAACGGCACATCCCGAACAAGGGGATATCCCCCCGCCCGGGCCGCCTGTGTGTAAGCAGCTCGATGGGGCTCACGACCGGGATTGAACCGGTGACCTCATCCTTACCAAGGATGTGCTCTACCAACTGAGCTACGTGAGCGTATAAATCTGTCTCTGGAATTCGGAAACGTAGTCGGGTGCGGTGAAAGATGCAAAGGACGAGGGAAATGCCCATGGGGGCCCTCCCTGTTCGGCGATGCATCTTTTCGAGGAGCGACTCCCGCAGTTGCCTGGTGCAATCGGATCACCCTGAAAGGATGATCGCTCAGCGGTAGCGGCGGTTCCTGGACCGACGACGTAACGTGGCTCGTTTCGAAAGATTCGGATGTAAAAGAGCGGATGTCAGAGCGCCCGAAGACGCTTCTGATGTGGGCAGGGAAGGATTCGAACCTCCGTACTCGTAAGAGAGCAGATTTACAGTCTGCCGCCATTAACCACTCGGCCACCTGCCCGAATTTTCAAATGCAAGATCGTGTTGGAACGACTTGCGGAAGAGCTTGCAAATATACGGCGAGAATCAGCCGAGTCAAACTCTTTTTTGCCGGGGATGAACATTTCTCATTTTCATCCCCCTTCCCCTCTTCTCCCCCGCCGCCCCGTTGCCGACGGGACGATCACGAGGTGTTCCGGCTCCGCACCGTATCTTCAGGCTGCTGCGCGAGAGGAATTGCGAGAATACCGAATTTGTACCGCTCCGCGCCAGCAGGAAATCGTGTAGGATTGCAAACAACCCTCCTCCCATCTCATCCGGAACAACAGCCATGCAGCTCTTCGCGGCAGTGCCCGACTTCAACGAGCCGATCGATGCACTCTATATCTGCCATGAGAATATCCTGAAACGGATGGCCGCCATCGAAACCATGGCCCGGGAGATTCTGGAACTGGGCGACCCCGCGTTCCGGAAACAGATCGAGATATGGCGGGAGATCTTCTCCTTCATCGACCATAGCATCGCCAACCATACACGCGATGAGGAGGAAGGGCTCTTCCCTCTCCTGGCCGAACGCACCGCCACCACGCTGGACGGGCTGCGCGCCGAGCATGAACAGGCCGAAGAGAACGAACGCTGGCTTGCCGCACGGTTCGCCGAACTGCTTGAAAGCCCGCCGCACACCACGGAGGCCACGCTGGGCGAGTTCGCCGGCCGCGCCACGGAGCTGGCGGAGTTCTACCGCCGCCATATCGCCGTCGAGAACGAGATGGTGTTCCCGGCGGCCCGCACGGCGCTGAGCGGCGAGGAGAAACAGGCGCTGGGTGAGCTGATGCGCCGCCACCGCAATATCACCGTAACGCTCCCGCAGGGATTGTGATACCGGTTGGTCGGTGGTTAATAGCCCGTTGCGGCAGCAACGAATCCCTGGCCGGCCGTGAACCCATCTTGGCAGGTGCTTTCTGAACGGATTTCAGATGAGTGTGCCAGACAGCTGCCCCCCGCAGAGGGCGGCTCTCTTCCGATCTAATTCCCGTCCAGGCCCAGGCCCAGCGAGATCCTGCTTCGCCGGCTTTTCCAGACCGCACCGTTCGCCGGGGTGGTGTCCCAGTAGAAAACCCCCTTCCCCTCCTCCTGCCAGATATAGCGGTCCTCGCCGCCGCTATCGATGAAAAGACCGTAGGAGCGGATATCATCCCGGAAACTGTTGAACGGCGTGTAGAGCGTGGCCGTGCCGAGCGGCGGAGTATCGGACCAGCCGCCGGAATCGGCGGGGGCATAGACGAGCGTGTAGCGGTCATCGCCGCGGCGATCCCAGAACAGCCCGATGCTCCCGAGATCGGCGGAACCGGCGGCATGCGATTTCAGGAAATAGCGGTCGTTGCCGTCACCATCGATCGAGACGCCGATGGAGCCGTCGCGCGCATGGCCGTTGTACTGGTTCACCGCCGCATCGTATCCCACCGCGTAGGAATCGTCCCCGGCCAGATCCACCTTGCACCCTATGGCAAAGTGCGCCGCCGCGCCGATGGAATATTTCCCGCTCCGGTAGCTGTCGTTCCCGCCGCGATCCTCCAGAATCCCCAGCCCCCACCAGTATCCCGCCCCCTGCGACCACACCGGCGCGCTGTAGCTGTCGTCCCCGGCGCCATCGGCCAGCACCCCCACGCCACCGGCCAGGCTGTGCCCATCACCCAGGTCGGCGCGGCGGCCGTAGCCCACCCCCTGCGACATCGAGACCGACTGTCCCAGATAGAGCTCCGAGATGGCCCCGTCGTCGCGGGCGATATAGACGTCGTTCCCGGAGCGGTCCACCAGCAGCCCGGCGCCCAGCGTGGAGCCGAGCCCCTGCGACTGGCTGCCGCAGACGTAGCGGTCGTCCCCGGCCAGATCCACCAGCGCCCCCACGCCGATATGAGCGCTCCCCTGGCCCCACAGGCTATCGACGGTGTAGGTATCGTTCCCCGCCATATCCAGCAGCAGGCCGGTACCGAACCAGGCGGCGCCCAGGCCCGATTCGCGGCAGCGATAGGTATCGTTCCCCGCCACATCCACCACCGCGCCGAACCCGAACAACCCGCACCCGAACGCCGCCGGGAGCGTGCTCTCCTCATACCGGTCGTTCCCGCCGAAATCGATCGCGAGGCTCACCGGGCTTGCCAGCGACAACGGAACACCCGCCCGCCCGGAATAACGATCATCCCCTCCCAGATCGATCGAGATGAAGGCGGCGCCATCGATGCGATCGTTTCCCGTTCCGCTGATGGCGATCGTCCCGAACTTCGTCGGGACCGCAAGCCCTGGAACATTCAGGGGGCGGGGCGCGGCGGAATCGGCCGCCAGATAGGCATTGATGGCATCGCGGAGATGCGAGGCCATGATAACCGATGCAAACGCAAGCCGGCGGCGATCGGTGCGCTCGATGATCTCGAAGATAGACCGGTCGCGTACGGCGGGCTGCCCCAACCGCTCCTCCCACCATGGCTTCAGCGCCAGCGCGTAGAGCTTTTCGGCGGTGGCCTGGGCCGGGGTGTTCACGCCGAGCGCCTGAAGAATGGTGGCTTCAGGATACGCCCCGGCGAACCACTCCTGCGATTCGGCGGCCCCCTGGTAGAGCCTGTAGACCAGGTCGCGAAGATGCACGGGAAGCTCGCGCCACCCCTTGCGGAGCGAGGCATTGCCGTTGCGGGGCTGCATGGTCCCTTCCAGAAGAATATTCAACAGCGAATCCGCGGCCCGCTCCCGTCCCGCCGCATCGTTCCCGCCGCGGATGGAATCGCCCGTGGTAGGGAGATTGCGCCCGGCGGAGATATCGGTGAACGAATAGCCGATGCGGATCACCGAGGCCGGATCATGCGCGTTGTCGAGCAGCGCCGTGGTGGTCTGGCCGCTGTAGCGGGGCACCGCGCGAACATCCCGGAAGAGCCCCCAGATCGTGCGCAGCACCAGCGGGTCCGGGTTGTAGCCGTACATCTGATCGGCGGTATAGCCTATCGCTCCCCCATCGGCATCCAGCCCGGAAAGGGCACGCCCCCAGAGACTATCGGGGAATTGAAGCGCGGCGCGATCCGGCACGGGAGCGGCCGGAGCCTGCGCCCGCAGCGGAATGCTCCCCGGCAGCATGGAGATGACGAGAGCAACGAAGATGAAACTGCGCGATCGGTTCATCGGGTGGATGGAAGATGGAAGAATACGGCTGTACGGAATAGAGGCGAACGGAGCAACGGCTGTGCTATCCCGCGGCAAAAGAGTTCGATACTCTCAAGCCATCCCTGGCGATGAACAGCGCACCGGCACATGAATTATTTTTTCAGAAGATATTTTTTTGCCGGGAAAAAGATTTTTCCGCTGCCGGTTATTGTCCGGCGCTGCGGCCGAGAAAATATTCCACGGTAACGGGAAGTTCCGGCCCATGCAGGGCATCGTCGGTGGCGAGGATGGTGCCGTTGGCATCCACCAGAACCAGATAGGGCACGCCCGGCACCTCGAACAGGAGCTTGGTCTGCAGGTGGCTTTCGGCGGAGGTAAGCACCGCATGCATCCACGGCATCTTCCATTTCCGTTTCCGAAATTCCACCACCGGATACGGATCATTCTCAAGGGCCACGCTCAGGATCTCGAAATTCCTGCCACGGAATTTCTCGTACACCGCATGCAGATTTTCCATTTCCGCGATACACGGCCCGCACCAGGTCCCCCAGAAATCGATCAGATATACTTTCCCCTTCATGCTCTCGTTCGATATCATCACCGTGGAATCATCGAGCGATGGGAGCGAGAAATCGGGCACCCGATTTCCGGACCTGATGTTCTTATCGATCTTGAGCACCCGCATGCTCTGATCGGCCAGATCGCTCCCGGGATATTTCGTGACCAGTTCCTGGTAGTAACGCAATGCGATATCCTGGTGTTCGGTGCTGCCGTTCATGGCCTCCAGCCCGCCGTACAGGACCAGCTCCCGCACCCTGGTATCGGGATGGGTGGTGGCGATAGCCCAGCGGCGTTTCTCGTATTTCTCGGAATAGGGTATCAGCAATATGGCGGTATTCACCACTCCCGGCTTGAACTTCCAGAGAAGAGAGGTTGCGGGGATTTCATCGAGCGCGCGCCTCGCCAGTTTGGGATCAAGCCCTGCCGCCTGCTGGCGGCCCAGCATGATATAACTGAAGAGCAGACCCTGGCGCACCAGGGGATCGCGCTCCCGTGCGATGGCCCCGGCAAGCCCGGCCATCTCCTGCGACCAGTCGTAGGTGACGGAGGTGAAATCACCCCGCCGCCGCCTCTCGGCGTTGGTCCCCTCCAGTATACGCTGGCGCTCCTCGATCCGCGCCAGAACGGCCGTAACGCGCTCCGCGGAGGGATCGGGCCAGGCAATCACCGCCAGGCTGTCGGCACCGCCGGAGGGGGGCAGCTCGCGCCCCTGCTCGTCGTACTGGAGGATGGGAGGGGAAACGCCCAGCCGCACGTCGATCTTCACGGTGCGGGGACGCTCCAGCATCAGGGGGAGGGAGAACTCGCGATGATTGGCGCCGGTGAACTTCAGCCGGAGCATGCCGGTGTTGCCGCTGTGCAGGGCAAAACGGCCATCGGGGCCAGCCTCGGCGCTTGCCACCGGCGTGAGCGAAGGGGGATCGAACAGATACACCGTGGCCTTGGGCATCGGCCTGCCATCGTGCCCCAAGAGTTGTCCGGTGACCGACGACTGCTGGGCGACAAGGAGAGAATGGCCGGCCAGCAGAGCCAGAAGGAAAAGGGGGAGAGATCTCATGATCGTCCGGTTGTACGTACGAATACCGTCTGGTTGGTGCTCGCCAAAAATATTCCTGCACCATGCGGGGAGCATGTGGTGCATCGAACTCCGGAACGCGATTGATACAGTGCGGGGTGCCGGGGGAATTTTTTCGGGAATCTTCTTCAAGATAAGGATCGGCGGATTTCCCGCGACGGCAAATATTCGCCCGCCTGTGACTACCCCGTCATCACCCAGCACGCCCCCGCAACCAGAGGCCAAGCGTCAGCCCCTTCCACAACTCCATCACCTCCTCTCCCGGTACCTCACCCCGCAGAAAACGCTCGGCGACGGAGGCGAACTTCTTCATCTCGATATACTCTCCGAGTCCGCCGTTATCCCCCAGGGCCACCGACCGGATGATCTCCCCCCCATCCCTGCGAAGCGCCGCAAAGAAGCTGCCCGAGGGATCGCCCTTGGTGGTGCGCAGGCGCACGGCATCCGGCAGCCTCCCCCGCATCCCCCGGCGGAGCACCGCACGGGTCCAGCCATCATGCAGCTTCTGTTCCGGAGGAAGCGCCAGACAGAAATCGATGAGACGGCTATCGTAGAACGGATAGGCCGGCCGCAGGCCGAAGTGCGCGGCCCCCTTGTCGAGCATTTCCAGGATGAACGGATGCAGGCCCCAGCCGAGCCGCCGCGCATGTTCCTGCCGGAGCGTGGAAGCAGGCGCCTGCTCGCCGATGCCGGCTGCGAACCGTTCGGCAAGCCCCACCCCGCGCGCAAAGCTCTCCCGGATGATCGCCATTTCCCCCCAGGGCCGGGAGGCGGCGCCGTTCAGCCGGTGCAGGGTCTTGCGGAGCGGATGCAGCAGAAGCGGGTTGACCACGGTTCGCCTCAGCAGCCGGCCGGGAGAACTCCCGGTGCGCCCGGCGAGCGCGCGCAGTTCCCGGCCGAGCGCGATGAACCGTCCGGCGCGGGCCAGCTCCGCCAGAAACCCGATGCCATGGGAGACCGTGGTATCGCCGTCGAGGCCATCCAGCCAGATGCGGCACCCCTGCGCCGAGGCAGACCGGAACAGATTCCAGTGGATATAGAGATTGGGAGAGAAGAAAGGCTCGTCCAGATGATGGAACATCGCGGCCATCTCCCCGAGGGGATCGAGAGGATCGGCGGGCAGATAATGGGGGATGATGCCGCCGCCGGCGACTACCGACTCCATATACCGCCGCTCATCGGCCTCGGCCCTGGCGTAGAGCGCCGAGAAGGTATGCAGCGGCGGGCGCATGCCACCGGCCAGCAGATCGCGCGCGACGGCCGCCACCGACGAGGAATCGAGCCCGCCGCTGAGCGCCGCACCCGCCGGCACGCCCGGCCGCAAACGGCAGCGCACCGCCTCGGTGAAGAGCTCACCGAACGCTTCGGCGTAGGCATTATCGGAGGGGAGGCGTATCTCATGGTCCGGAGAAAGCCCCGCATGGCGGAAGATCCGCACCCCGGAGCGGCCCGCAACGAGCGTATGTCCCGGCGGAAGCCTGCGGATGGCCCGGTAGAAGGTGATCTCCGTATCGTCGAACAACCCGGCCAGATAATCCCCCACGCGCACCGGATCGGTATCTCCCGGAATATCCGGATGCGCCAGCAGTGCCTTGATCTCGGAGGCGGCCGCAAAGAGTTCCGGGGAAGCATGGTAGTACAGGGGACGCACCCCGGCGGAATCGCGCGCGCAGAGGGTTTCGCCACGAACCGGATCATGCACGATGAAAGCGAAGTCGCCAACCAGCCGTGCGGCGCACTGGCTCCCCCAGCGCTCGTAGGCCAGGAGAATCAGCTGCGCATCGGAGATTCCGGCATCGGCCCGGCAACCGAGGGCGGCGCCGAGCGCATCGCGGTTGTCTATCCTGGCATCGGCCACGATCCGCGCTCCCCCGTTGCCGGCGGCACCTTCATCCTCCCATCCCCTTCGCAGCGCAAGCCCGGCGCCCTCCAGCAGCAGGTCTTCGCTTCCGCGGTGGCGGAGCGTTCCGATCATCCCGTCCAGGAGCGATCGGCCGGCCGGGCGGCCATCGGCGTACATGATGGAGATGATTCCGCTCATCTGGGGATATTGCCCTTGCGAACAATTCTATTATTGTTCCCGATAGTTACTTTACAACGCCTCTGCAACGAAGCCCTATGATTTCGCATGTCCTACGATTCAGTTCATCACTTTGCGATGTAGCTCTCAGGCATATGCCGGTTACAGGCGTTCCTATCGGAGGCTGCTGAGCGGTAGGATAGGTATACTGGCACATACATGCCCAACGGCCGGGGCCTGTCCACTTCTGTATGTAGCATGTGCCGAAGGCCGATAGATCTTCCGGCCAGAGATATCCCTTTTTCGTAGTATCCGTATCGATCAAACCACCCCCCGATCCTGGCCCCATTCCCAATCCCCAGCCACCCCAACCTCCCCAGCCTCCGCCGCCAAGCGGGCCGTCCAGGGTCCACCAGGACCCACCCCAGGCACCTGTTCTTCCACCTCCGGTAGCCCCCCCACTCCCCGCACCGCCAGAACCGGTTCCGCCACCAATATCATTGCCGCCACCACCGCCACCACCCATCCAGGGATCAGCCAGACTGGGTTCAAATCCAAAGACCGGACCGCTTCCCAGCCAGTCTCCGGCAGAACCACCGGGGAACGGCGGATAGGGTACCACCTCACCACGAGCATCGGCTCGGATAAATATGGAGATATGAGCTATAACTCCGACCAGCAGCATTCTGATTATTGTTCTCATCACATTTCCATTCCTACTGTGGGACGATGATCTTCTGCGTCTTTACAATGCGGCCATTATGTGCCAGCGTCACGAAATACGCTCCACTGCCTGGAGCACGATAGAAGGTCTCCGAGGCCGCTGTTCCGATGCGAGAGGTATAGGGAGAGAAAAGAAGATTCCCCATCTCATCATAGATCATAATGGAAGTAGGCCCGCCATTGTCGGGACCATTGAAGGAAATGCGGACATCCCGTGGTGAACCTGAAACGGCCGTGGCCTTCAGGATGACACTCTCTCCCCCAGCAGCCTCCATAAGTTCATCAATGCTTCGCCTGGCATACATGGGGGCGATATCCGCCAGGTAATTCTGGTACGCGGCATCCTTCAAACGCTCTGATAAACCGATGGTGATGGCGTCGTGGCGCATGAAGTGATCCGATCCACTTCCTCGGGCCTTCATGGTAATACCGATCAATACCGAATCACCGTCCAGGGATTGCGGTACCGCATACGAGACCAGGGCCATGATCGGGCGGGTTCCGTACATAACCGGCATGCCGGGAGAAAGACGCGGTAGAACCCCGAGACTATCAAGCTGCGCCAGAGGACTACCATCATCAGCATTCACCAGATACGTCACCATCTCCAAGGTGTCCAGAGCATAGTAGTTGTTGGTATCCTGGCGATTAGTGGTTGGATTGTACCATTCCATTTCCCGGTAGAAACTGATCGTATCCCCGGAATGAACTTGAAAGTTCGCAGTGCGGCTGTTGTAGGAGATGAGTTCGGCCGGAGCTGAGACAACACGATTATAGTTCCAGGCAAGCAGCTTCACCAGGCTTCCATTGAGCTTGCATTCAGTGAAGGTAAACATCGTGTTGCTGGTTGATCCATAGCTCATCATATAGCTATAGGATGGTGAAACCCAGGAGGGAGGATAGTCGGGGTCTCCCTCGAACCTTGCCACAACAATACTGTCTTGAATGATGACGCGCGAAGCCGATGAATCCACCATTTGCGCATTGGCATACGTGGTGAAAACGACCAGACCGGCCGCTATGGTCATCCCCACGCAAGAGAGTAAGGACATAGATACTCCTGATAGATTGGCAATAGATGCGTCGGGGGTAGTGCGGACAGAGGCAGTTTATAACAATGGGGCCTGTTATGCAAGGAGATATTCCGGCAGGGGCCGGAAGAATGAAGTTCATGCTGCGCGCTTACCGCTTTGTGCGGGAGCGCACGGCCCCGAATAATAATCATCCGGAGGGGATTTCACCGAGAGGGCTCCCGCCGGCCCCCTCGTGAAACGCGAAGAGCGGCCCCGGATATACCGAAACCGCTCCTGTTCTGATTTCCTCGAAACGCCGGTGAGCTCATCCGGCATGCCCGCTAGTTGCCGGTTGCGATAACCCTGGTCATCGTGGAGAAGTATCCCGGCACCGGCACCTGGAACCCGGGAACCGTGATGGTGCCGTAGGTGCCGCTGCTGACATCCAGCACCTTTCCCTCGCGGGTCTCCTTGACGATGGCGCCGAGCGACGGCACCATCCAGGTGGTCCTGTTCAGCGAGGCGCCCGTCAGGCGGATGCTCTGATTGCCGAGGATCGGGATCGTGATGATCGCCGAGAGGCTCAGCTCCAGCTTGTGGGTGGTCCTGGTGGCCTTGTAGGTAGTGCCGCCGATGGTGATATCCTCCACCGCCGAGGCAACGGCCGAATCGACCACGGCGACCTTCATCCCCTGAAGGCCGGGAATGTTCAGATCCATCTGCACGGTATCGGACGCCTCGCCGACGAACCAGCGCGCCGTGGTGGCGTTCAGCTTCGTCTCCTGCATCCATTCCCGTCCCAGATCGATATCGACAGCCGAGGCCATTGCAAAATCGAGTTCCGGCGCAAGCGATGCGTAGCGGTAGACGTTGTTGGACCCGGACTGCTGCTGCAGGTAGACCGAATCGGCAACGTTGATGAGTCCCCCGCCGGAGAACACGCTATCCACATACACGGCCACACCGGTACGCCCCTGCACCGATGCGGACGGATTCACCAGAGTCCAGGTGCGCTGCCGCTGGCTGCCGCTTTCGATTGTACCGCTCGATGCATCGGTGCGGTAGCTGCTGAACTCGTAGCGCGCCCCCTGTTTGAACGACATCGTAGCTGCCTCCGGCTCCGGTCCCGGATCGGTAATAGTATCCTGGCACCCGGCCAGCCCCATCATCAACAGCCCCAACGAGGCAAGTGCGATCTTCTTCATGATTGATAATGCAAATGTTGAAAGAACCTCCATGACCCCCCAAGACACAATCCCCCCACGGCTGTAACAACCAGGCGCAACCCTTATGCCGCCCTGCAATCGGGTCCGGCCGCCGGCGCAGATGCGCCCCCTTCCCCGCTCCCCTGCCGTAGATGCATGTGCCGATTCCGCTAGGACACCCCCACTCCCCGCCGAAGTTTAATCTCCGCCCGGAAACATCGATTCCAGGGCCGTATCCCCCTCCGGCAATCCAGCCGCCACCACCTCTCGTATATACCGGGGAACCCCGGCCCGGGCTCCGCACGGCAACCGGGGGAGCGACCAAATACTCACTAACGTAAAGGACTGTTTATGCGACAGTTACTATCGCGCGGCGCGTTACTGCTTACCGCTCTCAGCCTGGGAATCCCCTGGCAGCCGGCCCTGGCATCAAGCCACAGGGAGGCTCCGCTGATAAGCTACGATCCCCTGGCCGACAACACCGATGTTTATGCATTCCGCAGTCCGGACAACCCGAACACTATCACTCTCGTCGCCAATTATATCCCGTTCGAGCTCCCCGAGGGAGGCCCCAACTACTACAGCTTCGGCGAGAATATCCGGTATCAGATCCATGTGGATAACGATCCGTCGAAGCCGGGAGACGAGATCATCTACCGGTTCACCTTCACCAAGACCAACGAAGACCCCAGCACGTTCTTCAAC
The DNA here is from genome assembly GCA_048594725.1 of Candidatus Kapaibacteriota bacterium. Lineage (GTDB taxonomy): Bacteria > Bacteroidota > Ignavibacteria > OLB7 > OLB7 > JAFDZV01. The sequence goes on along the minus strand of JBMDXA010000104.1, from coordinate 7,705 downwards.
ATCCGGCTTGGCAAGCAGAACCTGAAGACCACCTACACCGCCGAGAAGAGCACCGACGGCGGCGCGAACTTCACGACGATCGTGACCAACGGCGTGGTTCCCCCGCCGAACATCGGCCCCCGCTCGATAGAGGGCCCGGTGGGCCTTGCGGCCCCCAGCTACGGCAGCCTGATGACCGGCGCCATCGCGAGCGCTACCGGCAACGGCGGCGAAAAGATCTTCTGCGGCCCCGTGGATGATCCCTTCTTCGTCGATCTGGGAGGCATCTTCGATCTTGGCGCCGTGCGCTCCAGGAATGGCAGCGGCGCGGACAGGGCGCGCGACGGCCTGGCCGGCTACAACTGCCATACGATCACCATCCAGGTGCCGATCGCATCGCTCCAGAAGAACGGACGCGGCCCGGAGCAGGCGGCCAATATCCTCGACGGCGATTACGTGATCGGCGTCTGGGCATCGGCCTCCCGCCCGATGATCAAGACCCTGAGCGCCACCGGCGAGAAGCCGGGCTATTCCGGCGACTGGGTACAGGTCTCCAGGCTGGGCATGCCGCTGACCAACGAGGCCATCATCCCGATCGGGATGAAGGATCGCTGGAACGCCACCTCCCCGCACGACGCTACCGGCGAGGCGATGTTCGAAGCGTTCTTCACCAATCCCGAACTGGGGCTCTACATGGACGATGACCGTTTCGGCGGCGCCGTGCCCGGACTGGCCCCGCTCCGCATCCAGGAGAACTCGCTCGGCCTGTTCAACTTCAGCAACGACTCGGCCGGCCTGAGCATCCTTACCGGCACCCAGCGCAACGGCACGGCCCTGGCCGACGATGCGTTCGGGCCGTATCTGGTGCGCGCCGGACAGCCACGCTCGGCCGACATCCTGCCGATCTTCTTCACCGGCGTTCCGAACCTTCCTCCCTACCAGCTTGCCACCGGCAAGGCCTCCGGGCCGCTCAGCCCCGGCAAGCCGTTCATCAACAACTTCCTTCCCACCAAGGGGGATATGCTGCGGTTGAACATGGCGGTGCCTCCCACCCCGCGCAACAGCCCGGACTTCAGCTCCGAGGGGCTTATCCAGGCGGCGGTGCTGGGCCTTACCGACCCGCGCTACAACACCAACACGAACATCGAGTTCATCCCGAACATGGATGGATTCCCGAACGGACGGCGTCTGGAAGATGATGTCACCCGTATCGAGCTTCAGGCGGTGGGCGGCGCGGTGCTGGCGGCGATCGGCCTGTGGTACGATGATTATGCCGGCGGCAGCAACCCGGTAACCCCGCAGCTTCTGAGCGTGCTCGGGTTCTCGGCAGGGCCGGAAGCCAACGATCTGCCGCTGCAGACGGGCTTCCCGTACATGGCTATCCCGCATCGCGGCTACGATTACGACAAGAAGCTCACCACCAGCACCGTGCCGCGCGGTGATGATGGCGGCAGCGCCCTGGGCATGGCAACCCCGGCCGGCTTCTTCACCGGGAACAACTATCCCAACCCCGCCGCCGGAAGCACCGCGCTCGGATTCCATCTCGGCACGCCGGGACCGGTAACCGTGCAGATCTTCAACGTGGAGGGGAAGCATGTGGCAACGGTTGTTGACGGCATCCTCGGCACCGGCGATCACAAGGCAACCTGGAAGATCGACGGCAGCGTGCCGGCCGGCGTCTATGTAGCCACGCTGAGCGTGGACGGCCGCACCGTGGGCAGCACCAGGATCTCCGTGGTCCGCTAGAACCCGGCACATGGTATCGGGCAGATCATTCGCAGGCCGCACATGGGCACTCTCAACGTCGAGTATGAGAATGCGCCCCGCGCAACAAGGGGGTTGCGGCCTGCGATGGCTCCCGGTAGTCGTCCCCGACGATGGGCAACGATAGATCTCCCGGACAATCCATCTCTCAGCTTATAACGCTTCTACGTTTATGCTCAACCGATCCAGTTCTACTCCTCTCCCCTCCCTATCCTACCGGCCGCTCGGCGCGCTGGCGCTGGCGCTGCTGCTGTTGCTGCTGCTGCCGGGCTGCCATGAACAGGCCAGGAAAAATGCCACCGCCGCCGAAGCCCGGTTCGCAGTGCCGGAGCTGAAGCCCCGCGCGGCCGGGCTGGCCGGTGCGGAGTTCGAGAAGATCAAGGGACGATTCGACCTCCTGCGCAACAAGGTCTCGGCCGACAGCAATGCCATAGAAGCATATGTGGGCCTGGCGCAGATCTACATGCACGAGGCGCGTGTCACCGGCGACCACCCCTACTACTTCCCGGCGGCCGAGCGTACCCTGGACGAAGCGCTGCGCCGCAAGCCGGATGATCTTGCGGCCCTCATCGCAAAGGGCTCGGTGCTGCTTTCGCTGCATCACTTCGCCGAGGCGCTCCAGGTCGGGGAACGGGCGCGGGCTCTCTCCCCGGCAACAGCGGTGGTGTACGGCATCCTCTGCGATGCCAATGTGGAACTGGGGCGATACAGGGAAGCGGTGGACGCGGCCGATATGATGGCCTCGATCCGCCCCGATCTCCGCTCCTACTCCCGCGTCTCCTATCTCCGCGAGATCCACGGCGACGACACCGGCGCCATCTCGGCGATGAAGATGGCCGTCTCCGCAGGCGCCCCCGGCCTGGAGGAGACCGAGTGGGCCCGCTACATGCTCGGTATGCTCCGCATGCGCGGCGGCGACGTCACCGGCGCAGAACGGGAGTTTCTGATGGCCCTGGCCGAACGCCCCGGTTATCCGTTCGCGCTCTCCGGAATCGCACGGGTGCGCGCCGCACAGGGACGCAACGACGAGGCGCTCGCCCTTCTCGATTCGGCCATGACGTTCATCCCGGAGTTCTCCTTCGTGGAGATGAAGGCCGATATCTATCGCGCTGCCGGCGCCAGCCGCCAGGCCGATTCGCTTATCACCGTGGTGGAAGGGATGCTCGCCGAGGATGAAGCCGCGGGGCACCTCGCCGACAAGGAGTTCGCGCTCCTGTACGCCAACCATAACATCAAGAGCGCCGAGGCGGAGAGCCGTGCCCGGAAGGAGCTTGCAGCCCGCCCCGACAACATCGAGGCGCAGCATGCCTATGCGCTGGCTCTGCTGCGAGGCGGCAATGCCGCCGGCGCAAAGGAATATCTGGCAAAGGCGCTCCGGATGGGAACCAAGGACCCGGTGCTGATAGCGCATGCCGGCCTTGCCGAGGCGAAGCTCGGAAACACTGATGTTGCCCGGGCGGAGCTGCGCCGGGCGTTGTCCATCGACCCGTATCTCTCGCCGCTGCTTCTGGCCGAAGTGCGCAGAACGCTCTCGGCGATGTAAACCAGAACGCCGTACGTACGGATCGGCTCCGTGGGAATCCTCCCCTCCCTCTCCCCCCGGAGCCCGCATCCCGCCGTGCGCAGCCTGTTTCCCGTTCAACCCATATGAGGCTTCTTCCGGATATGGCACGACCCGTTACCTCTCTACTGTTCGTACTGGCAGGAACAACCCTGGCCCATGGTGCTGCCGCGGCACAGGCCCGCGCGCCCGAGGATAGCATATCCGTACGCCATGTGTTCGATTCGGTGACGGTGCAGGCACGCCGTCCCTACTCGGCCGCCAGCGATGCCCGCTTCAGAGCGGTGGATTTCGCCCTGCGTCCCCGCAATTCCGCACAGGATATGCTCCGTGCGGTTCCGGGGCTCATCATCGCCCAGCATGCCGGCGGCGGCAAGGCCGAACAGATCTTCCTGCGCGGGTTCGATGCCGATCACGGCACCGATATCAATATCTCCGTGGATGGCGCCCCGGTCAATATGGTCTCGCACGGTCACGGGCAGGGCTATGCGGACCTTCATTTCATCATCCCCGAAACCATCGAGCAGGTGGAGGTGGTGAAGGGGCCGTACTTCGCCCGCTACGGCGACCTTACCACGGCCGGGGCGGTCACGTTCGTGACGGCGGACTCGCTGCGGGAGAACCTTGTGAAGATCGAGGGAGGGCAGTTCGATACCTATCGCGCGGTGGCCCTGCTCCGCACGCCGGGGAGCGCCTCCGGCCTGAATGCCTATTTCGGCGGGGAGATCTACGGCTCCAAGGGCTATTTCGAAGCCCCGCAGGATTTCAAGCGGCTGAATCTGTTCGCCAAGGTGCACTCGCGGCTCGGCAGCGGCGGCTCCCTCAGCGGGAGCATCTCGGGCTTCGGCGCCGGCTGGGACGCCAGCGGGCAGATCCCGCAGCGCGCGGTGGATCGCGGGGAGATAGGGCGCTTCGGCGCGATCGATTCTCTGGAAGGGGGATCAACCTCGCGCACCACGGCGCTGGTGCGCTACCGCTCCGAGGGGAACGCCCCGCTTACGATCACCGGCTCGTATACCGACTATCGCTTCCGCCTCTACAGCAACTTCACCTTCTTCGCCGCCGATTCGCTGCGCGGGGATATGATCGAGCAGACCGACAGCCGCTCGATACTGGCGCTGAAGGCGGAGAACGACATCTTCTACGACGTCGCCGGAATCCCGATGCGCACACGATTCGGCGCCGATCTGCGCAACGATGATATCACCGTGGGGCTGTATCACGACTCGGCGCGTATACGGCTGGAGACAACCCGCGAGGCGAACATCCACCAGCGGCAGATAGGCCCCTATGCCGAGCAGGAGATCATCCTCCCCTGGGCCCAGATCCTGCTGGGGCTGCGCGCCGATTATTTCAGCTTCGATGTGGAGAACCGGAAGCAACAGGGGGTGAGCCCCGAAGGGGTGGCGCAGCAGTTCATCCTCTCCCCCAAGGCCAACATCTCCGTTCCGCTCGGCGACCGGTTCGCCCTGTTCATCAACTCCGGCTTCGGTTTCCATTCCAACGATGCCCGCGATGTGGTGCAGGAAGGAGAGGATCGCACCCTGCCGAGAGCGTTCGGAGCGGAGCTGGGCATGCGCTACGAGACGCCGGACAGAATCTTCTCGGGATCGGCAGCCGCATGGATGCTGGACCTGGAGAGCGAGCTGGTATATGTGGGAGATGCGGGCGAGACCGAGGCAGGCGGCAGAACGCGCCGCCAGGGGATCGATCTGGAGGCTCGTATCACCCCGGTGTCCTGGTTCTCGCTGGGAGTGGACGCCACGGTCTCCAGAGGACGCTCCGTGGATGATCCCGAGGGGGAGAACTTCATCCCGCTGGCGCCCAACTTCACCCTCTCGGCCGATGCCGTGGTGCGATTCCATCCCTTCTCCGGGGCCGCCCGGCTGCGGATGGTGGACGACCGCCCCGCCAATGAGGCCAACAGCGTGCAGGCGAAGGGATATTCGATACTCGATCTTTCGGCATCCTGCCAGATCGGCATGGTGGAGCTGTTCGTCAATGTGGAGAACGCCCTGGACGCCGAATGGAACGAGGCGCAGTTCGACACCGAAAGCCGCCTGCCGGGAGAGGCCGAACCGACAAGCGAGCTTCACTTCACCCCCGGCACCCCGCTGTCGGTGCGCGGAGGAATGGCCGTCAGGTTCTAGAAGGCCCCGGCCGGATATCAGGCCCCGAGCGGAGCGCTCCCCGGCTGGCGGCGTACCCGCAGGATTCCGGAAGGATGGTATCTGGTGAAAACGCACCCCTCCAGTCACCGGCCGGTTGCGGCTCAGGCCGGCGATATCCCATGCTCTGCAATGGGGGATAGCAACCTGAACCGGATAGGGATGGACCCCTCAGAACAACCTGCCCCGCCGTATCTTGCGGTTTTTCCCGGAAGAACAGGGGCGGATATGACCGGATGAAGGCCAACGGAGGAAATTCTTCCGTTACGGCCCCCCTCTACGTTCATTGGCAAGAGATTTGTGGATGCCCTTTACTCGGATTCGCTCCTCCATTGTCGGAGGAAGCGTCTGGAACCCGTGGATACCCCGTCCCGCTACCAGCCTCTACCGTAATGCATCGTCATGTGCTGTACACGGCGCACCCTCCGCTCCGTGAACGATCCGCCGTACGAAAGTGTTACTCGAATAAAAGGGTACATTGCAGCCATGAACCAACAGGACATCCACAACATGTCCGATGCACAACTGCTCGAGTGCATCACAGCCCGTAGCCAGGAGGCACTTTCGGCGCTTTACGACCGATTTTCAAAAGTGCTGTACGGGCTGATTCTCGCTATCGTCCGTGACACCGACGATGCGGAGGATATCCTCCAGGAAGTCTTCATCCAGGTCTGGAGGAACGCCTCCACCTACCAGCCCCCTCTCGGTGCACCGAAGACGTGGTTGATTCGTCTTGCACATAACCGTGCTATCGATCTGCTGCGCAGCAGGCGGCACAAGCAGAAGCAGTTCGAAGTGCACGATCTGCTGGGAGCCGAACACGACGGACGGCTGAACGGGCATTGCGAGAACGGAACGTGGCATCAGACGATGCTCAACGAACAGACGGTGCATATCTCATCGGCGCTCTCGCGGCTGCCGAACGAACAGCGGATACTGATCGAGCTGGCATTCATGGAGGGATATACCCATCAGGAGATAGCGCTGAACACCGGCATCCCTCTGGGAACGGTGAAGACCCGCATCCGGAGCGCCATGCAGACGCTCCGTTCACGCCTCCGATATGTGACCGAAGAAAATTGACGCAGATGTAGTAACGAGGCTGGCAGTGAAACAGAGATCTGGTCCGGCCGGCGCTCCGGCAGGCCCTCTACGCTGCCCCACGATCACTGCCGCGTAGTGGCAGCAACAGGTACGATGGCCGGGCGCGACCCCGCCCCCGATCCCGTAGTAATCCCGGGCCTCCTTCCATAATTCCGGAGAGCCCGCTGTATATCATATGCTATAACCGATTCTACCCCTGTTCCTGATCGAACATCGTGACAAGCTATGGACGAGACTTCAGATAACAACCAGAACCCGAACGAAGTTCCCCCTCCGCGGAAGGGGAGTGCGCTCTATGCTCTGGGGGCCATGTCGGCAGCCGAGCGGGAGGAATTCGAGGAGCGTCTGGCTGCTGGCGAGGTAGATCCTGAGGAGCTCGAGCAGCATCTGCAGACGATGACGGAGCTGGCCGAGGAGATAGCCTCGGTGATGCCCGCGCCCCGCCGTGCGCTCAAGGATACGATCATGGCGGCCATCGGCGGCCCGGAGCCCCCGCCCGATCCCAAGCAGATGATCGTGCGCGCCAACCAGGGGGAATGGCTGGAGCTGATGCCGGGCATCTCCGTGAAGATCCTCTTCTACAACGAGGAACTGGAGCGAACCACCCTTCTGGTGAAGATCGCTCCGGGAGCAGCCTACCCTATGCATCGCCATGTGGGAATGGAGGAGTGCCTGGTGATCGAGGGAGATCTGCATGTAAATGGAACAATCCTTTATCCCGGCGACTACGCCGTCTCGTTCAACGACAAGATCCACAAGGATACCCATAGCGAAGGCGGCTGCCTGCTGCTGCTGAACTCCCCGCTCGATGACGACTACAGCTATAGCGGTGGTGATGAAGGAAAGAGTTCGTAGATATTTGTAGGTAGTTGGTAGTTGGTGGCGGAGAGATGAGAAGATGTGCAGGAGCGATCGCTTCGGGTACCCCTTCTCATCTCTTTGCCGTTTTCCGGGGTACCCTGCCAATCGCGATGGGTGCGCGCCACGCCCCCGCGGAAGTCCGAACCGCTGCTACGGAGCTTCCAATGGAACGGAAACATCACCACGTTCTCCGATCGAACATCCAGAATCCCCACTCCCCCATCCCACCCTCCTGTTCTCCAACTCCCACCCCTCTTCCCCCCAATCG
>JBMDXA010000103.1:0-6521 GCA_048594725.1 Candidatus Kapaibacteriota bacterium | reverse complement strand
GTCCCACGGCGGTATCAACCATCACCCGATTTTCCATCGCGATTTTTGTTTCCTGCTCCGGGCGCATTCCCGATGCCCGTAACCTATGCATTCCCCCGCCGCTCGGGAACGGGCCGGATTCCGCTGCTCGGTCCGGTGCCGGAGCCCCTTACCGGCAGTTTCTTGAAGATTCATGCGTATATAGTAGCCTAACCCGTTGCATGTGAGCCGGGAATTGTCGAAATAGGGATTCCTGGCAACGCATTCCCATATGGGACCGATAGATCTACGCAAGCTTGCATATGAGTATCACAACGAGCTCCGGACAGTGGCGGGAATTATTTCAGGCATTCGAGCATAGCAACGATGCATTTCTGGTGTTCGACAGAGAATGGCGGGTAGCGTATATGAACGATCGCGCGCGCAGCTGCTACCCCGCCGCCGAACCGGACTCGAACTTCTGGAACGCTCATCCCGAACTGCTCGGCAGCTCCTACCAGGCCGAGGCCGGCCGCGCCATGAGCGAGCGCGCCCCCTCCGCCTTCAAGTTCACCGACGGGCGCAGCGGCAGGATCTACCAGATCCGCCTGACGCCGGTTATGGATGGCCTGGCATCGCTGGCGATCGACATCTCCGAACAGGAACAATCCCAGGCGGCGCTCGCGCAGAGCGAAGAGCGCTACAGGACATTCATCCAGCAGAGTTCCGAGGGGATATGGCGATGCGAATTTTTACAGCCGGTCCCCATATCCCTCCCCCCCGACGAGCAGATCGAGGCGATCTACGCCACAGGCTATCTGGCCGAGTGCAACGATGCGATGGCCCGTATGTACGGCTTCAACGATGCCGCGGAGCTTACCGGAACACGGCTGGAGGATATCCTCCTGCGCTCGGACCCCGGCAATATCGAATATCTGCGCGCGGTGATCGACTCCGGCTACCGCCTTATCGATGCCGAGTCGCACGAGGTGGACCGCTTCGGGAACTCCGTGTATTTCCTCAATAATCTGATCGGCGTCGTGGAGTCGGGTGTTCTGCTGAGGGCATGGGGAACCCAGCGCGACATCACCACGCATCGCCTTACCGAGGCAAGGCTGCGCGCCACCGAGGAGCGCTTTCGCCTGATGGCCGATAGCGCCCCGGTGCTGATCTGGCTCTCGGATGCGGACCGGCTCCGGACCTGGTTCAACAAGGCCTGGCTGGACTTCACCGGACGGACGATGGAGCAGGAGCTGGGGAACGGATGGTCCCAGGCGGTACATCCGGATGACTTCGAACGGTGCATCGCAACCGCGGCCTCCTCCCTGGACTCGCGCGCCACCTACTCCATGGAATACCGGCTCCGGCATCACTCCGGCGAGTACCGGTGGCTGCTGGACAACGGAATCCCCCTGTATGGTCTCAACGGCCAGTTCACCGGCTACATCGGCTCCTGCATCGATATCCACGACCGCAAACAGGCCGAGCAGGAACGGGAGAAAACCGTCTCGGCGCAGCAGGCGGCGCTTGCCGAATCCGAACACGCCAACCGGATGAAGGATGAATTTCTCTCCACCCTCTCGCACGAGCTTCGCACGCCGCTGAACGCCATCCTCGGATGGTCGCAGTTGCTCCGCAGCGAGGATATGCCGCCGGAGGAGATCCATGCGGGACTGGAGACGATAGAACGCAACGCAAGGGTGCAGACGCAGATCATCGACGACCTGCTCGATATGAACAGGATCATCTCGGGGAAGGTCCGCCTGGATATTCAGAAGGTCGATCTGTCGCAGGTGATCTCCGACGCCCTGGAAACCGTGCGGCATGGAGCCGAGGCCAAGGGGATTCGCTTGCAGCAGGTGCTGGACCCGCTGGCCGGCCCGGTATCCGGAGACCCCAGCCGCCTGCAACAGGTGGTCTGGAACCTCCTCTCCAACGCCATCAAATTCACCGGCAAGGGAGGGCGCATCCAGATATTGCTGGAACGTGTGAACTCGCATGTGGAGATCACCGTGAGCGATACCGGACAGGGGATCAGCCCGGAATTTCTGCCGCTGGTGTTCGAGCGGTTCCGCCAGGCCGATTCATCCACCAGACGGAAGCACGGAGGGCTCGGGCTGGGGCTTGCCATCGTCAAGCATCTCACGGAGCTGCATGGCGGCGCGGTGCGTGCCAAGAGCCCGGGAGTGAACCAGGGAGCCACATTCTCCATCGCCCTGCCGCTGACGGTGGTGCAGCACAGGGATGATCCGCAGGAGCGGCAGCCGAAGGTGCAGGGCGCCGAACAGGAGTTCAATCCCCCGTCGCTGAAAGGGGTGAAGGTGCTTGTGGTGGATGATGAGCCGGATGCGCGCGAGCTGGTGCGGAGAGTTCTGGAATCCGCCGAGGCCACGGTCATCACGGTGGGATCGGCACAGGAGGCGCTGGAGCGGCTGATCCAGGACCGGCCGGATGTACTGGTGAGCGATATCGGCATGCCGGACGAGGATGGCTACGATCTGATCCGCAGGGTCCGCGCTCTCGGCCAGGATAATGGCGGCGCCACCCCCGCCCTTGCGCTTACCGCGTTCGCCCGCTCCGAAGACCGCCAGCGGGCATTCATGGCCGGCTTCCAGCTTCATGTGGCAAAACCGGTGGAGCCGAGCGAGCTTGTGGCGGTGGTAGCAAGCCTGGCGGGAAAAATCTAGAATTTTCGATTTTGGATTTTAGATTTTCGATTATATCCCTGATAGACCCAACCATGCCAGATGCATCACGGGAAGTCGCGAAGGCGCAAAGAAAGACCTCTTCTTTGCGCCTTTGCGTGGGGTTCTTCCGAGAGTGCCTACCAGGGTCGCTGGAGTATATAGTTGCCTTTAGATTTTCGATTGATGGGGAGTTATAGGGGATCGGGAGCGAGGAGGGAAGATAAAGATCAATACGGTGCCACTCCCCTGTTGATGGCCCCCGGAGGGAGCACTTATCGGTAGGAATACATCCGCCTCGGTGATATGGCTCCGGAGGAGCGGGCCTTCCTTGCTACTGGCTTACTTCAAATAAAAGCTGCCCTAAGAAATATCCAGCATCGCAGCCACAAGAAACGAACTACGGTCTAAATCCCGTACTACTGTTTCAGGAACAGCGGCAGCTCGTACGAGGCAACGGCCAGCATACCGGTGCGGGCGCCCGCGGAATTGGGCCGGGGGCGGTAGCTATAGCGCATCACCGTGAGAAGATACACGCGATTTTTCGGCAGCGAATCCAGAGCGGCGGCGGGAATTTCGATGGAGCCGTCGTCGGGTGCGTAAAATTCCGTGCTCAATGGCGGCAGAGGATTCATCAGCAGGATCTTGGCCGTGTCGCCGCCGGCAACACGGTTGCGCGCATCATCGTAGCGGATGCGGATATAGAGGCTGCCGGAATCGGGAGCGGCGCTGACCCTCAGAGCCAGATTCTCCCCCGCTCGTATCCGGTGATACTGCCCGATATTGGTGATCTCCGGATGCGGTGGTACGAAGATCGAGTCCCGGAAGGTGACATCATGGCTCATCCGGGCATCCCACCGCAGCATCGCCCCGGCGGGGATATCGCTCTGGTAGGCGTAACCGAAAAATCCCATCTCGCTGGAGTTCGCACGCTTCAGCATCACGCCATTGGCGCTCACCATCTCCCCCTGCACCACCCCGTAATCATCATCCAGAAAGGCCGCCAGCGAAATGCTTGTCTCCGGGCCCAGCAGCAGCGAATCGGCCAGCCGGTGGTTGACCACCTGAAGGTAGCCGTGCAGCGCCCCCGAATCGATCCCCCGGAGCGGCACGGGAGCATTCAGCACCGACAGGATCTCCACCCAGTGGAGCGTGGGCTCCTCGTTCGATGAGAGAGGCTCATCGGCACAGGAAACCAGCAGCAGCGCGGCCAGCAGAGCCAGCGGGAGAACGAGCATGCAAGAGGTTATGCGCATAGAGAGTTCCAAAGGAGAACCGAGCGGGGCGGAAACTTCATTCCGGCTTGTCCGGTGAACGGCGGCCGGTTAGATTCCCGCGCTGTATCCGGCCAATGCTCCGGCAAACATATCACGAGTTTTGAGACGACATCATGCAGAAATATATGCTCCCGCTTGCAATCATTCTCCTGGCCTCCCTCGCACCGGCGCTCCAGGGGCAGGACCGCAGGGAATGGGCCCACCGGCCGCTGGAGTACCAGCACAGCGTCACCGTAGAACTCTCCACGGAACTTCAGGCCCCGAAGGACGGATCATCGATCATTTCCAATCCCATCGTACGCCGTCTCTCGTCGATCTCGAACGTGGCCGATCTCCAGATCACCGGAACCCTCACCGGAGGGGTCATCAAGGTGACATTCGGATTCCGGACCGTGCAGGCATTCAACGAATGGAACGATTCGGCGGCGACCAGAGAGCTTCTGGAGGAATTGAAGAAGCTGAGCCCCGGAGGGGTCAAAGTGGGCCTCACGATGAATCCCGCGGCTATCGGGAAATAATCGGCCGATTGTTCCGGATTTTATATTGTTGCCAGAGTGTAGGTGTAGACAGTTTTTTTTGGGCCAAGCACTGTAGATTCTATTATTTCCATAGTCTCAAAAGCCTTCTTCTAGCGAAGAAGCTCCCGCAGCCTTAAACAGCCATTTTAAAGATCCCCAAGGGAAAGGCCAGCTATCGACTTGAACAGCTAGGATTATATGATCACAAGCGCCAGATACCTCTGCATCCCAAAAGAACCATTGCCGATTTACTGGCTCCATCCAATACAACCATTCCTCTAGTGACCATCCTTTTTCTTCTTCTGCTATTATCTGCTCATCTAATGATAACTTTTTCCACGAATCCAGCCATTCGCTAGCTTCATCGGGATTCATCTGCGGCGTACAAGCCGCGACAAACCAGCCAGGAAGTATCCACCCAGCTGTATTCTTATCGTGGATTAAGGCTGATGCATCAACAGATTTTAATACTGACTTCACCTTTTCAAGGACTTCATCTACTCCAAAAGGGCAACGAGCAATAAAGCGCACGAGTCCGATTTCGGATGGGGCTTCATTCAGGGCGGTCCCCGATGCTAAGCGACGCAGTTCACTCTCTATCTGTACGATCGTGCCCATTACTGTTTCCTTCCTGATCCTTGCATAACTGGCTCGTTAAGCTTTCTAGGAAATAGCGGTACTGCACGTTCTGCGAGCGCGCCAGCAGAAGCATCCCCCGGGTGATATCGTTCTTGGCGACAGGGCTGCGATACTTGGTGTGACCAGTCGAGGCGTCGAAATAGCCTTCGGTTTTCTCGACCAGATGAGCGTTAATCGGCACGCTTACTCCAGCGGAGTCGAACATCAGCGTCAACAGGTTGACACCCTTGATCGACGTTCCAGTCGCGTGATCGTAGTGCCACGAGATGATCACATTCTCGTCGGTGTGCGGCTTGTGGATAATCGTGTCATCAGCGATGAGCACGGCATCCTCGGAGTGTTCATAGCGGCGCACCAGTGGCTTTAGTGGCTTTGCTGCCTTCCAGAGGGTGCTGCCATCCAGATGAGAGTCACTCAGGAATCGGGTTACCTTGTCGTGGCTGACCGCTCCGTCGAACAGCGTGCTCATGCCAGTGGCTGTGGCAGAACCGGTGGTTGCCAGCAGATAGTCGGTATATAGATCAAGCGTGCAGTCCATTCCTGATAATGCTCATTCTATTCTGCGTAAGGTCAGTTATTTACTATCAACTCGCCTTTCCCATAATGAGCAAACCCCTATTATACTGACATTGTTTTCATGCACGTCAACTCTTTCTATAGAATTAAGCATAAACTCAACATCTCTCTCAGCGTTATTAAATTTCATCTCAAGTAAAAATAAAAAACGCTCGAAGAAGCGCCTAGCTTTACGCTCCTCTTGCACTATAGAATCTACTTCTGTTGATCCGACTAAGCCTACGTACAATTCCTTACTGATTACTAAGCAGTATTTGTGCCCGCCCTTGAAAGGATTAGGCTTAAAGAATGGGTAGATCTTATCTATGCTAACTGGAGAACCATCCACACAAGCCTCAATTACCTCATCTTTATATTTATCTATTTTTTTCATCGAATGAACAAATTTATCCTTGTTTGACCCTCTAGTTGATTAACAAGAGTAGTTGATTTAGGATGCATCGATAGCTTTATGCCTGTTTCCTTTACGAAATCATCCTCAATTTCTTCCAGAACATCCTTGTACCGACACCCCCTCACGGATGATCCCGTAGATCGGCTGCTCCACCAGCGTGAATGAGCACCCGCCACCGCCACTCGTCTCGCACTCATCCCCCACACCGTCGTGGTCCTCATCCTTCTGGTTCGGGTTCGATACATTCGGGCAGTTGTCGCAGTCGTCCGGGATGCCGTCACCATCTCCGTCCAGCCATACCGGGCCGTTGTAGTAGCTCGGGCATGGGTCAACTCGGTCGACCATCCCATCACCGTCGCTGTCGATCCCCGCGTACCACGCCTCGCACACATCCCCGATACCGTTCCCATTCGTATCGGCCTGGTTCGGGTTGTAGTACATGCAGTTATCGCACGCATCCCCTACCCCGTCGCGG
>JBMDXA010000102.1:0-14946 GCA_048594725.1 Candidatus Kapaibacteriota bacterium | reverse complement strand
TTTCATAGCTGTTGCTACTTGTCCTGCTTGATCTTTTCGGCGATCATCGTCAGTCTGCCTGTATTGCCCTCGTGTCCCTGCGGCTTGACCGATTGGCATGTGATATGCAATTTCCCGCGTGATCTCCGTGTAGCTGAGCATACTTCAATAACAGGTCTACTATTGCTATATGGTAAGGGCCTGCCACCCATCAGCATGGGGCCCACTGTTGGTGCATGACCTGTACCCAGCCATTGCCATAGTCAGGCATATAAGTCCATGTATACCAAAAATAAAGGCATAGACCTGGGTACGGAATTAAGGGATGCTTTCCCGCAGGCCGAGTCGGTCCAGGAGGATTATTGACATACCAGTTCCCTCCCTCCACAGGGGTACTGCCTTCAATGTTGATGATCCTGCCGTATTGTGCATCAAGCTCCACGGTGCCATTCTGATATGCCATAACCTCCACATCCCCATCTTCAAAAGTGACCCGCAAAGTTACAGGGAAGGCTTCATCCGGGATGCCACTGAGCTCGAACTGGTATCCGGCCGGTGGCGTATCATCAGGGGGTTCCTGAGCCAGTGCACCCTGTGCCGTGATGAGTAGAGCCCCCATGGCAATGCAGGCGGCAAGGCGTCTCATTCGCGCGCTGAATCGGTTGGGTGAGTACATTATTTCACCTTTATAGAAAAGAGGAAAAGGCTTTGAATGTAGGCGGTGATGCAGCATTGTTGATGTGCTCCCCGACGACATTCGTTATGGCCGGGACCAAGGAGTTGCATCCTTTGTCAGGTAAGATGATCCGAACGTTGATAATTGCACATGGATACGGAGCTGGCCGGGCGCTGGCATCAGAGCCGGTGATGGTGTTTGCAGGGAGAGAGGAGAGATGCGGCACTGGAAAAACGAAAGCCGGAGTTGCCTTCTAACGTATGCAACTCCGGCTGATATATCGCGAGGGGGTGCATTCCCACCATCCGGCTGAAGAGCAACCTGGACTGGCCGAATGCCGTGGCAGAGCTTAGGGCAGCGGCGAACCAACGGGGATTGCGCAGCTATGCCCGGGCTGGCCGTGCGGAGGATTCGGCTTGCCAGACATATTGCTCGGGGTTCCGCCCGGCGCCTGGTTCATCTGGATCATGCTTCCGTTGTTGCCGCCGGGAGCCGGGGTAACCTGCACCTGCTGGGCATTGGGCGCTGCCGGAGCCGAGTTCGGCGCCGGGGTAACGGCCACGGTGGTTGCGGTATCGGTGGTCACAACCGGCTGCGCGATCGTTGCCGGAGTCGTGGACGTAGTCGTAGTTGCGGTCGTCTCGGTCGCCGGCTCACCCGTGGTCTTGCCGTCGTTGGTGCATGCGGAGAAGGTTGCGGCTGCCAGGATGATGGCGCCGAAGAGAAGTTGTTTCATGAGTGGGTCTGGTTGCTATTGGATTGTTTGTGCTCGAATCACTAGGATCAAAGTTAACCGTTCCCCCGCAGAGATGGAAATCTCATCGGCGGAATCCGGGGACGCCGCCACCGGGGAACTTCCGCTCCGTGCCTGCCGGTGCGGCCGGAGGAGGATGGCCGGGGTTCGGAAGGTCTGGACGAATCGGGGGCGGCAATCGTCTAACCGGGCGGGGGAGGCTGGAAGAATTATAGGGGCTGCGTTCGGAAGGCGGAAGGATTTCCCCATGCCCCGATCTCTTCAGCCCGGAACCTTTGCAGGGGAGCGGGATCTTTCCGTACCTTGCTTTGAAATTCAACCACCGTCCCGTCTCAACCGCCAAGCACTCTCGGTATCCCTATGAATCCCACGAATGGCCGCTGTGCGCTTCATGCCTATAACGCGATCCTGCTGGCCGATATCATCCGCCGGGCGCTTCCGCACGCCAGCCAGGGGGAGGAGCCCGAGGAACGATCGGAGCCGGAGGTTTCCGAGTCGTTCTGCCGGCACTATGGCGATCAGGCACAGGATGATGTATGCCGCGAACGGGATTTCCCTGGCGCTGCGCGATAACGTTCCACCGCATGTCGATGTAGAACAAGTTTCGGAAGCGGGCGCCGGGAGCCCGTAACAGCCGTTCGGCTGCATCGTGTAAGTCTTCATGTCGCGTTGTACGCGTGGGGAAATGTAAACGTCATCAAGCGGATGAAACGGCTTCTTCGCTGGCAGGAAATCTTTATCATCGAAGCCTCTGGCTTCCGTACTGCGGCCACGGTGGTGGTGCCTCTGATCGTCGGGCAGATGATGGGGCATCCGGGACTGGGGCTTACCATCGGCGCCGGTGGTTTGCAGGTTGCGTTTACCGATCAGGAGGGGGCCACCCCTCGCACGTTGGTGCTGGCGGTGCTCGGCTGCGTTGCGGCGGCATTCTTCGGAGGACTTGCCAGCAACTGGCATGCGGCGATAGCGGTTCCTCTGATCGCTCTGCTGGCGTTTACGGCGGGGATGCTGGCGGCGTTCGGCAATGTCGCGGGGAATCTCGGATTTATCCTGCTGCTCACGTACGCCTCGTCGCAGAGTCTGCCGATCATGCTGCATCAGGAACTGGACCGCCTCTTCTGGTTCGGCCTGGGGGGCGTCTGGGCGATGGCGCTGACCCTTCTTCTGTGGCGGCTGCGCCGTGGTCTGGGGGATCGGAATGCAGGAACAGGAATCCAGGAGGATGCGAACGCCGCCGTTGGGCTCGGGGATCTGCCGCCAGCCGTGGGAATCCCCGCGGGCTCGCCGGCCGGTCCGGTGCCGGGATGGAGCGCTCTGCTTGGCTCGCATCTTACCTGGAACTCGCCGGTCTTTCAGCACGCTCTGCGTCTTGCCGCCGGGGCTGCCATCGCCGTGGCGATAGGACGGACCTTTCACCCGGCACATGGGTTCTGGCTGATCCTGACGGTACTGGTTATCATCAAGCCTGAGTTTGCGCTCACCCGCCGGCGCGCGCTGGAGCGTGTGCTGGGATCGCTTGCCGGAGGCATGGCCGCCATCTGGATCGTCCTTTATTTTCATGATATCGTGGCGCTCGATCTGCTGATCGGTATTTTTGCGCTGCTGGCATTTTCCAATCTCCCGCGCAATTACGGCTTGTACGTCTTTTTCCTCACTCCCTTTATCGTACTTCTGACGAGCATGGCGGTTCCCTCCGATGGGGAGATTGCATTCTCGCGGATGTATCAGACGCTGCTGGGAGGGGGACTGGGCCTGGCTGTGGCATTCCTTCTTCGCTCGCCGAGGGAGTGGCTGCGGTTCGGTACCGGAGCCTCCCGAAGCGCCCAGCCGGGATAAATCGTGATGCCGATATCCTCTCTATCATCCCTAGCAGAACTATGAAACGCCTGTTCCTGTCGCTCGCCGCCTGCATCATGCTGCTTCCTGTTGCCGGATATGCTCAGGAGTACCGGATGGATATCTCCCCGCTCACCGGGAATTTTTATATCTACACCACGTACAAGGCCTACCAGGGAAGCCCGTTCCCATCCAACAGCATGTATGTGGTAACCGATAGCGGTGTGGTGCTGATCGATACGCCCTGGAACGAGGAGCAGACCCTTCCGTTGCTGGACTCCATCCGGCAGCGCCATGGCAAGGAGGTGGTGCTGTGCATCGCAACCCATCATCACGCCGATAGAACCGCCGGGTTCGATGTCCTCCGCCGCCAGGGCATCCCCACATGGTCCAGTGCGCAGACCAGGGAGTTCTGCAAGAAGTCAGGGGATAAGCAGGCCGAATTTACTTTCCGCAGGGATACTACGTTCCATGTGGGCGGGGTATCGTTTCAGGCCTTTTATCCCGGGCCGGGACATGCCCTGGATAATATCGTCGTCTGGTTCCCGGCGGAAAAAGTTCTGTATGGCGGTTGTTTCGTTAAAAGCACCGAAGCGTCCGATCTCGGCAATATCGCCGATGCTGATCTCTCCCGCTGGCCTGGGGCACTTAAAAAAGTGATGAAGAAATTCAAACGTCCGGCATTTATCATCCCAGGTCATCAGGATTGGAGCAGCCCCGAATCGCTGAATCATACGCTGGAACTTCTGGAACGGAACAGGCGCCGCGGCCGGTAGAAAAAACAGCTCGTGAAATAACGCCAGGCCGTAGAGAAGATGGAGGACAATATCCTATCCGCGCTTCCCGCCAGCCTGGCGCTTTTATTTTTCGTTATAAGGAAAAATCACTCATCGAACATCCCTCTACTCATCCGGGGGGATCTTCGCCCTCCCAGCGAACGCTCACCCCGAGCAGGCCAACCAGATCCGCCGCCTGATCCGGGCTTACGATCGCACCGCGAACATCCGCCGCATGAACGGAAATGCCTTCGATGCGCGACCCCCGGAAATCCGTTCCCTTCAGCGTTGCCCCTCTGAAATCCGCTCCCGTCAGATCGCACCCGGCAAAGGTGACGCCGGAGAGATCGGCCCCCTCGAACGAGGCGCGGCGAAGATTGCACCGCTCGAACCGGCTGCGCCGGAATCGCGCTGACCAGAAGAGCGCCATCTCGCAATTGCTTCCGCGTACCACCATGTCATCCAGCACCGCATCGATAAGCCGCAGCCCCACAAGGCCGCAGTCCTCCAGCACGGTACGGTTCATGGTGGTTGCTTCCCAGTCGCCGCCGGCAAGGCTGCACGAGTCGAACCGTACATCGGTGAACTCTCCGCGATGGAGGGTCGTTCTTCCCAGGTTGCAGCGCAACAGCCGTAGCTGGCGGAACGATACATCGCCGGCCCGCTCCTCGTTGAACGATGCATCGGCCAGGGCAAATCCGCTATACCGTGCCTCATCCTCGAGAGGGTCCGGCAGCTCCGCCAGCTCCGGATCGGCCATATCAGGAAGCTCCGGCGGCCAGGGCTCGCGGCGCTCTCCCTTTGTTCCTGCTTTGGGTCGTTTCTTCATGCCGCGAAGCTACGATGTTTTCCGGATCGTGCCATCGGGCGGCCTGCCGCAATCGTATGGTGTTGGATTATAAGGTGAGCATAAAGGGGGATGAAATAGAGTGCTATAATGGAAGGGGGGGGATGCCGTTGCTTTTTTTTCTGGCTGTTTGCCCGGGCCGATGGGCACTGGAGCGGTGTTGCCACGCGAGCGACCGGTCTCATGGAAATCTATATATCAGTCCTTATTTCCCCTTATGAAAGCGGCATCTACCGCTCGGGTCCTTGGTCGTCAATTTACACTGTACACCCTTGGTTGTAGTGCCGGTGCATCGTACCGATTCGGATGACCCCTTCCTATCTGAGTTGCTCTTGCTGCCTCCTGGGCTCGGGGCGCTGTTACCATGGTTCTTGAGCAGTTGGTCGATGATATCCTCCACCGCTTCCGGCACATCAAGATTCAGCAGGCTGTTGCTGGGCGGCGTAGATGATGCTCCGCCCCCGGAGCCATCCACTCCGCCTTCCTTCATGAAACTGCTCATCAGGCTGTGCGCTGGTTCCATCTCGACAGCTCCATAGCCATCGGAGATCATCCGCAGGTTCACCATTTCCTTGTTCAGTAAATAGACGTAGCGCGGTTTTGCGCCGCCGGGGGGATCGGAGATGGCCGGATCGGGCATGAGAATTACCTCTTTGCCTGCGATGATCTTTTTCAGATGTTTTGCTGCGTCCTTGAGATCGTATGTGCCGGACGGCGGAATTCCCACCCCCAGCAGCGATATGGTATCTCCGGAAGAGACAGTGAAAACCGTCCCGCTGATGATCTTTACAACCGATGTCACTTCCTGCGCACTGGCCGCAAATGTGCCCGCGATGGCGAACGAAATGCTCAGAAAAAGAGCGTAAAAATGCTTCAAGGGAAATTCCTTATAAGTGAGGGAAAACGATTCGGGGGACTCGTCTGTAGTATCAGGCATGCTCTGCGGCGCACGCCGGAATCTGGGTTGTCAGCAGTTGCAATGGCTTCTGTCGATATATTCTTTTTCTCCCTTGCTGTCGTAGTAATAACATCCCCCGTTGGGTCCCCGGTAGAGCTGGTGGCCTTTGTAGGAACCGCACTCGCTCGCTTTCAGCGGGGTTCTGCCGGTTTCTGGGCTTTTATCGGAGCAGGCGGAGAGGGAGAAAAGAATGCATGAAAGAAGGATGGAGTTCGCAATCCTACGAATGTTGTGCTTCATGATGAGTTGTTTTTTTTGCATGGAGTATGAGGATGAGGATGGCGGGGAGCAGGATCACCTCCGTGCCCCTTGCCGGGGTTACAACATCGCAAGAGGAAAGCAAGCTCCGGGTACGTATAACCTACATATATGCGTATGGGGCATCCCCACGCACGGCAGGTTGAACCGCGGGCTCGCCGGCAGTATATTCAGGGCTTTGATTCCTCTCCCCGGTATCCTTTGTCCTCGATGCCTGGGGAGGCTATCCATAAATCTGCCGCAGGAAACAACTATGGGACTGAGCGTACAGGTAGGGGCGCTGGCCGGGCTGCTGAACGATGACCCCGAAGGGGCCGCATGGCTGCTGGATAAGTTCGAGAAGATCAACCGGCTGCTCCAGGAGAACGGCCTGCCACAGCATCAGGAGCCGCGCACGCTCCTGGCACTGGATGACCGGGCCGCCGAGCAGAGTTATCCCTATTCCTTCATCCATCATCTCCGCCGCGTTGCGGCTCATCAGATCGATGATCCCGCCTACGTTGCCGAGCCGGTGGAGGAGGGGGAGGACCCGGCCGATGATCCGTTGCTGGAGGATGAGTATGCGATGATGCGGAGCCATCTGATCTGCCATTCCGATGCGGAGGGATTTTATCTGCCGGTGGATTTCGAGGATATCCTGTTCGATGACCGCGATGAGATCCCCGGGGGAATCGTCGGCTCCAGCCTCGCGCTCCTGGCGGAACTGACCGATTTGGCACCGGCGCTCGGTATCAGCCTGGATGAGGGCGTTCTGGGAGACGATGAAGCTGCGCGGCTGAAAGATGATATCGAAACCGAAGAGGGAATCTGGATCGAGAAGGTCGTCTGGCTCAGCCTCTACGAATCCGCCCGCCTGAGCGTGGCGCATCGCACGGCCATCCTGTTCGGATAGAGCGTTACGGCACGTCCGGAATCGCCCGATGCGATTTTCCGTGGTCCGCATCGGGTAATTCTTTGGAGAGGAGTTCCGGCTGGCTATATTCGCCCCCCAAGGTGCAATACACTACGTCACATCCGGCCCCCGCACGGCGCGCAATCATTCTCTTCGTCCGCGATGAACGGCATGAAGGGGAGGCCAAGCCTCTCCCCGGCCGCTATCGTTCCGGCGGGTATGCCGCGCTCAACCGCCGCATCATCGCCCGGCTGCAACCATTGCTGGCCGGTGGCGCCGATCTGTTGCTGGTGAGCGAAGGGAGCATGGATACGCCTGCGGCGGCGGTCATCATGCAGCGCGGAGAGTCGTTCGGCGAGAGGATCAGCAATGCCGTTGCCGATGCCTTTGCGCTGGGATACGGTGAGATTGCGGTTGTGGGGAACGATTGTCCTACGCTCGCTGCTGCCGATATCGCTGCGGCGTTCCAACGGCTCTCGTGCGGCGCCGCGCTGGCTGCCGCCCCCGCACGTGATGGCGGCGCCTATCTGATAGCCCTGCGTGCCGGCGGGGTGAACCTGGGGGATTTCAGCGATCTTCCGTGGCAGACCCCGGCTCTTTTCCGGGGATTGCTCTCGCTCCGTGGCGCCTGCGCCGTTCCGGTCCTGCGCGATGATTTCGATTGCTGGACCACAAAAGAGGGACGCCGCGCACTCGACGATCTCTTTGATGCATGGCCTGCGGCTCCGGCCGCCAGTATTATTTCCTCGCCGGTTCCATCGTCGGCTCTGCGGAAGGCGCGCACCCGAAATTCCCTTCCCGCACCTCCACCTCGTTTTTCACGATAATCCTCTTCATGGAGCTCTCCGGCAGGAGACTCTGCAATTTCATGTCCTGCACCAGGGATGCCTTGCGCGCATGCCGGGCTCGGGAGATGCTGCGGTATGGTTCCGGGAGATGATCGTTTCACCCCACCACCGGCTCGGGAGTTCATGACGTCCCGCCGCCGATCATACGATGCACACTGCATTTTTCACCTGAGATTTTTCACCATGACCAAGCATACGATATCGGGCGCCGGCGCATCCCCGGTCCGGAAATTCCGGTCGCCGAACCCATATACCCCGTTTATTCGTCGTTCCTCCGCGCGATTCGGAGCCGGCCTTGCAGCGATTCTGTTCGCCTCGGCAGCCACCGCGATGGCCCAGGTGAGCCTTGAGGTCACGGCGATCGACACCTCGACGGGAGAGGCGATTACAGGGTTGCAGATACAGCTCCGGAACAGGGAGATAGGGTTCAGCGCCTCGGCAACCACCAACGAGCAGGGGAAGGCCCGCTTCTCCGGGCTCGTCACCTCGGGCTCCTTCGAGGTATCGAACACCGCAACCGAACGGTTTACCTCCTCACGCATTACCTCCATCGTGCTCCGTTCCGGCACCGACAGGAGCATCAACCTGCTTGTCGGCCCGCGCAGCACCATACAGCTGCCAGAGGTGGTGGTGACCACCACGGGAGAGGCGGAACTCAATACGATCAACGCGGCGGTCTCTGCCACCATCACCCGGCGCCAGCTCGAGGATCTGCCGGTGGAGGGACGCGACATCACCCGTGCCCTCTACCGGCTTCCGAACGTGACGAAAGCCACGGGATTTTTCGCGGAGGCGCCGAACGTCAGCATCAACGGCGTCAATGGCCTGTATGCCAGCTATCTGGTGGATGGCATGGATAACAACGAGAATTTCCTGGGAGGGCAGAAATTCCCGATGCCCCTGGGCTTTACCCAGAGTGTGACCACCCTTACGAATAATTATTCCACGGAATTCGGACGAACCGGCAACGGCGTCTTCAATATCACCACCAGATCCGGAGGAAATACCTTCAGCGGGGAGGTCTTTTATCTGACCCGGCCCGGCCCGGCCATCGATGCCTCCAGTCCCTATGCGCAGCGCGATCTTTCGGGGAATCAGGTGAAGGATGGATTTCAGCGGCATCAGGCCGGGGCGTCGGTGGGGGGAGCAATCGTCCCGGACAAAACATTCTTCTATGCGAATTTCGAGCAGATGATCGATCTGAAGGATAATCTGCTCCGCTCGCCCGGACTGAATGTGAACGAGACGGTGCGCGGGAATAACAGCTTCTCGCTCGGGTCGCTCAAACTGACGCAGTTCTGGAACAGCCAGTTCAGCTCATCGCTGCGGGTCAATCTGGGACTGGTGGAGATAGAGCGCCAGGGAGGAGGATTGGAAGGGGGGATTTCCTTCCCCTCGGCCGCGAGCACGCAGGACCGCAATTCGCTGCTGATAAGCTCGCAGAATATCTATGCGGGAGAGAATTTCACCTACGAGGGAAATATCCAGTACGGGCGCTTCCGCTGGAATTATGCGCGCGGCGCCGATGCTGCCAGCCCGCAGGTGACGCTGCTGGATTCCGCCGCATTTCCGCTGGCGATTCTCGGCCATCCGGGATATCTGTTCGATGACGTCGAGAACGCCATCAACATCCAGCAGAAGCTCGGTTTCGATCTCGGCGATCATCGCCTGAAAGTGGGGGCGGAGCTTCTCACCGCCGATTTTGCGCTGACCGGCGGGGGCAATCCCAACGGAAACTACACGGTGCAGCTGAACGGGGCGCAGCAGCGGGCTCTCGCCGCGCGGAATCTCGGGGCCGGTATCGGCATCCGTGATATCCCTGCCGATGTGGCCGTGTTGCAGTATAGCGTGGAGCTTCAGCCGAAGGCATTCGGGAAGCGGCAGAATATCATCAGCGCCTATGTGGAGGATCTCTTTTCCCTCAGCAGCGATCTGAATATCGTGCTCGGCCTGCGCTACGATTACGACAACCTCTCGGTGGGAGGCGGCACCAGCGGCGATTACGATAATATCGCCCCGCGTTTCAGTTTCAATTATAAGCTGGACGGACGCAGCGTGGTGCGCGGCGGCTACGGGATCTTCTACGACAAGATCCTGTACGGCGTCTACAGCGATGCATTGCAGCAGAACTCCACATCGGCCGGATATCGCGCGCAGATCCAGGAGCTGATCGCCCGTGGCCTACTCCCCGCCGATACCGATATCGACAAGGTGCTCTACGATGGAAATCTCTCCGCCGATCTTTTCTCCGGCGTGGCATATCTCCAGGGCCCAGGCTCCGAATCGCTTCAGGGATCACGTGCGCTGGCGACCAGCGGCGAGCGCCGGATACTGAATCCGGAGGGATATCAGAATCCCTACACCCATCAATTCTCGCTCGGCTATCAATATCAGCTCGGCGATAATACACTGTTCTATGTCGATCTGATCCACACCGAAGCGCGCAATCTCTTTCGCCTGCGCGATCTGAACGCCCCATCCCCGTATCGTGTCGATCCGGATAATGTGGTTGTGCGAACCCGTGCCGAGGCCGATGCCACCCGCCCGATTGCGGTGGTGCCGGGAGGAGCACGGAGCATCGTGATAACCGAAACCGCAGGGAAGGCGCAATATTCGGCGGCCACCCTCAATCTGGTAAAGGAAAAAGGGGAGGATGCCTACGGCTACCGCCTTTCGTACACGCTGTCGCGCTCGTACAACAATACCGAGGATATTAATTTCAAGGCGGCCGATGCCAACGACTACGGCCAGGAGTGGGGGCCTTCGGTGAACGATCGCACCCATGTCATCAGCGGGGTGTTCTACTATTATCCCATCGAGGGTCTGACGCTCACCTTGGCAGCGCTGGTGCAGAGCGGCCAGCCGATCAACCGCGTTGCCGATGCAACGAAATTCGGCACCATCGATTCGGCTACCGGCGAATTTCGCGGCACCGCCGATCTGAACGGCGACGGGACATCGTACGGTGATTCGTATGTCGGAAATATCGATCGTTATCCCGGCGAGTCGCGCAACAGCGACCGGCTCCCCTGGTCGAAGGAATTCGATCTGGGAGTGCAGTATGCCATTCCGGTGGGGGGCACAGGAACGCTGGTAGAGCTGCGCGCCGATATCTTCAATGTCTTCAACGTCGTAAACCTGAGCGGCTATACCAATAATGCCACGCAGAGCAACCAGATCCAGGCGGGGCCGGCCGGCGCACCGGTCGTGCAGCGCAGTTCCGCACCGCCGCGCCAGTTCCAGTTCGGCGTCCGCTATATCTTCTGACCTCTCCGGAAGAGTCGTCGGTTCGATAACGCTCCCGCACGTTCTCCCTTCGGCTGAAGGGGGAGCGTGCGTTGATGAGCATTCCGCTTTCCTGCCAATATCCATCGGAATATGAAACGATATATCTACCCGATAGCGCTTGTCGTTCTCCTGCTTGGCCTGCTGCCGCTGGCCGGTTGCGGGGGGGACGAGCGAAGCGAAACCGCCGCCAAGGGGTTCGATCCCGCAACCGCGCCGTGGCTGGAGATCGCCCAGCAGGCGCGCGGCCAGACCGTCACCCTCTCGATGTGGCAGGGGGACCCATATATCAACAAGTATATGAACGAGTATGTCGTGCCGGCGCTGCGGAAGGAGCATGGGGTGACGCTCAAGATCGTGGGAGGGCAGGGGGCCGATCTGGTCTCCGCGCTGATGACCGAGCTGGAGGCCGGGAAGGACCGGAGCCAGTACGACATGATGTGGATCAACGGGGAGACATTCTACCAGCTCCGGCAGATCCAGGCCCTGTATGGCCCGTTCGTGGAGAAGCTGCCGAACGCCCGGTACGTGGATTTCAACAATCCGTTCATCAATACCGATTTTCAGCAGAAGGTGGATGGCTATGAAAGTCCCTGGGGAAATGTGCAGCTTGCGATCATCTACGATACGGCTCGTGTGAACGATCCTCCCAGAACGATGGAGGCGCTGGAAGCCTACGTACGGGCGCATCCCGGGAAATTCACGATCGATAATTCCTTTACCGGGATGACGTTTCTGAAGTCCCTTCTGATCGATATCGCCGGAGGAGAACGTGAGCTTGCCGGAGCGTTCGACGCGGAGAAATACCGCCGATATTCCGGGGAGCTCTGGGCGTATATCAACCGGATCAAACCCTATTTCTGGAAGCAGGGAAAGACCTTTCCGGCCGGCGTGGCGGCGCTGCATCAGATGTTCGCCAGTGGCGAGATCGATTTTACCATGAGCAACAACGATGGCGAGGTGGACAACAAGATCCTTCAGGGGCTGTTTCCCGCTACCGCCCGCGCGTATGTGCTTGATGGCGGAACCATTCAGAACACCCATTATATGGGGATCGCAAAACATTCCGGCAGCATCCCCGGCGCGATGGTGGTGGCAAATTTCCTGATCTCTCCGGAGGCGCAGCTCCGCAAGCTCGACCCGAATATCTGGGGGGATGGCACGGTGCTCGATATGAACAAACTCCCTGCGGAATGGGCGGAGAAATTTCGTCTTCTGCCGGGGAGAAAATTCGCCCCTCCAAGGGCCGAAATCCAGCCGAAAGCGTTGATGGAACTTGCCCCGGAATATATGATCAGGTTGTTCGATGATTTCAGGACGCAGGTCATCGAGAAATAGGCTCGAGCGTGGAGGCTTTATCCTTTTCGTCTGCATCGCTCTGGTGCCGATAGGGATCGGCCTGCTCTATGCGCTCGGCTACACTCTGGGGCTGGCCGGCCTGCTGAGCCGCGGATTTACGCTGGAATACTGGAGGAGACTGGGGGAGAACGGGGAGGTATGGTGGTCGTTCGCGATGAGCCTCGGCATTGCCGTTTCGGTGGTGGCCGCCAGCCTGTGCCTGGCGCTTTTGCTGGCGTTGCCGTTGCGCAGGCATTTGCAGCGGGGAATACTCTCCTATGCCATTTATCTGCCGCTGGCGTTGCCGGGAACGGTTCTGGCGTTCATCACGTTTCAGGCGCTCTCGGGGGCGGGGCTAGTTTCGCGCCTTATGGCAGGGCTGGGGCTGATCCATGATCCTGTGCAATTTCCCAGCCTG
The DNA here is from genome assembly GCA_048594725.1 of Candidatus Kapaibacteriota bacterium. Classification (GTDB taxonomy): domain Bacteria; phylum Bacteroidota; class Ignavibacteria; order OLB7; family OLB7; genus JAFDZV01. The sequence goes on along the minus strand of JBMDXA010000102.1, from coordinate 2,081 downwards.
ATCCATGACCCGTTCGGAATCGGAATTTTCCTGGCGGAGGTTGCCGTTGCGACCCCTTTTTTCATGATACTTCTGGCGCAGATCCATCAGAGCGAGCATCTGGATGACCTCTCCGGCCTTGCACGAAATCTCGGTGCCGGCCCGCGCCGGGTATTTTCCGCCGTCGTGCTGCCGTTGCTGCTGCAGCGTGCTTTCCCCACGGTGGTCCTCTATCTTGTTGCTGTTCTCGGCGCCTACGAGGTGCCGCTGCTTCTGGGAGCGCAATCGCCGCAGATGATCTCGGTTCTTACGATGCGGAAATACACCATGTTCGATCTGGCGCAGAAACCGGATGCCTTCATCTGCGCGATCCTCTATTCCTGTCTCTCGCTGGGATTGATCTGGCTTGCGTATCGCAGGAGGGGGAGCGAGAATGAGACCTGATATCCGCTCCGGAGCCGCTCTGGTGCTCGCCGCCGGCTGCGCGATTCCCCTGGTATATCTTCTGCTTCTTTCGGTTGCCGGAGGGTGGGCATTCCCGGCGATCGTTCCGGCTGATCTCCGGTTCGGCGTCTGGCGGGACCTTCTGGCCGGCGCGGGGGATTTCGGCACCAGCATACTTTCTTCGGTGTTCATCTCTGCTACCGTGGGGCTGGGGGCCACGCTGGGAGGATGCATTGCAGGGAAATATGTCGCGTATCACCGGCATCGCCGCCAGCTTCTTTTTCTGAGCTACCTGCCGTTTGTGATGTCGCCGGTGGTGCTCGGAGCCTGCGTTCATCTGTTCTATATCAAGCTGGGGCTGGCCGGAACCACCGCAGGGGTGATATCGGCACAGATGATTTCCGCGTATGGTTTCGGCGTGATCTTCTTCAGCAATTTCTGGAATCGCGAGCGGCGTGCCCTGGAGGAGATAGCGCGCCTGCTGGGCGGAACGACGGCCTATGTCTACCGTGCCGTGCTGCTGCCGGCCGCCCGCGATTTTCTGCTGATCTGCTTTTTGCAGACATTTCTTTTCTCCTGGTTCCAGTACGGAATCACATTGCTGATCGGCGCCGGAAAGGTCAGAACGCTCCCGATGCAGGTGTTTATCTATATCGGCGAGGCGAACGTTCAGTATGCGGCTGCCAGCAGCCTGGTGCTGGTTCTTCCCCCGGTGCTGATGCTCTGGGCGAACCGGCGATTCCTGTACCGATATATGTAGAGCTGCCGTGGCGGCATCATCTCACGGAGTGCCAGTATGATTCTGAACGTTGCGGGCATATCGAAATCCTATGGCGAGCACCACGTATTGCGTGATGCCGGATTTTCCGTACGGGAACGGGAGACCCTCAGCATTCTAGGACGGTCCGGCTGCGGCAAGACCACGCTGCTGAAGATCGTAGCAGGTCTGGCCGAACCCGATCGCGGCGAGGTGCTATTGCATGGGAAGAGTATCGAAACGCTCTCTCCGGAGCAGCGGGGGATCATCTATATCTATCAGGAGCCGCTTCTTTTTCCCCACCTGAATATCTTCGAGAATATCGCCTTCGGTCTTCGGGCCAGAAAAATGGCTGCATCCCAGATCCGGGACGAAACCGGGCGTATGCTGGAGCGCCTTGGGCTGGCCGGGCATGAACGGAAAATGCCCCACCAGCTTTCCGGCGGGCAGAAACAGCGCGTCGCGTTCGGGCGTGCGGTCATCATCAATCCCCAGGTGCTGCTGCTGGACGAGCCGTTCAGCAATCTCGATGCGGAAACGCGCGGGGCAATGCAGGAGCTGTTCCGGGAGCTTGTGGGCTCGTATGGTATCGCGGCTGTGTTCGTCACGCACGATTTGAAAGAGGCGATCGTCCTCGGAGATGCAATAGCTTAGATGGAGGAGGGGCGGCTGATGCACTTCTCCGACAAGCGGGAATTCATAGCGCATCCGCACTACGGTGCGCGCAGAGAGATAGAGTTCTGGGGATCGCTGGGAGACCGATATTCATGAGCGAAGGGATGAACAGAGATAATGGCCGGGAGGCGGATTTCGCCGCCAGGGATTTCAACCAGGTGGAATCGGTCTACTGGGTTTTTACGCAGCTCTGCAACGACGAGTGCGATCATTGTTATAATGATTC
>JBMDXA010000101.1:0-7490 GCA_048594725.1 Candidatus Kapaibacteriota bacterium | reverse complement strand
CGCGGCGGCCGCATCGCTGTGCTCGCGGCCAGCCGACGCTACGCAGCTTCGCCTTCCGCTCCCGGCCTCCGGCAGCTCACACATGGCGCGGTTTACATATTGATACGCCGAGAGTGTGGGGGTAGTTCTACGAAGAAATTGGCTGCGAAATCACCGCTGAAATATGCTGCGAGTGTTTTTCGATCTTTTCCCCTCTCACGTCCCCCACAAACACAAAAGCCGCGAAATCTTGACAATTTCGCGGCTTTGAGTGATCTCGCTGGGACTCGAACCCAGGACCCTCTGATTAAAAGTCAGATGCTCTAGCCGGCTGAGCTACGAGATCAGGCCCGTTCGTAAACAGAACGGCAAAGATAACGGCTCGGTGGGCTCAACACAATGTCCGTTTAATACTGTCACAATGTTGCGGCCGCCGGGGGGAGAACCGCACTACACCGTCACCAGGCGGCCGATGCCGTGCGGCAGGCCGATAAAGCGCTTCACCACCCTTGCAATCCCCTCGGCGTCCAGATCAAGCTCGGCGAGCAGCTCGGCGGTATCGCCATGCTCCACGAACTCATTGGCCGGAAGGCCGTGGGTCATCACATCGACGCCGGTGTGATAGGGCTGGGTTGCCATGTATTCGAGAACCGCGCTTCCGAACCCGCCTGCAATCACGTTGTTCTCCACGGTGATGATCTTATCAAAACGAGCGCCAATCTCGTCGATCAGGGCGGTATCGAGCGGCTTGACGTAGCGTGCGTTGATGACCTCGGCGGAGATCCCCTCGCTCTCCAGCAACTCGGCGGCCCGTACCGAGGGCCATGCCATATCGCCGATGGCGAGGATCGCCACATCGCGGCCGGAGCGGAGACGTTCGGCACGGCCGATCTCAAGCTCGGTAAAGCCCTCGCTCATCGGCACGCCAAATCCCTCGCCGCGCGGATAGCGAAGCGCGATGGGTCCCTTCTTGTAGTTGACCGCCGTATAGAGCATATCGCGCAGCTCCGCCTCATCCTTCGGCGCCATCACCACGATATCCTGGATGATGCGGAGGTAGCTGAGATCCAGCGAACCATGATGGGTGGGGCCGTCGTTGCCGGCGATACCGGCGCGGTCCAGCGCGAAAACCACCGGCAGATGCTGGATGGAGCAATCGTGCACGATCTGATCGAACCCGCGCTGCAGGAAGGTGCTGTAGATCGCCACCACCGGAATAGCCCCCTCGGTAGCCATGCCGGCGGCAAACGTGACCGCATGCTCCTCGGCGATACCGACGTCGAAGAAACGATCCGGAAGGGCCTTCTGCAACAGGTCGAGACTGGTTCCATCGGGCATGGCGGCGGTGATCCCCACCACCTTCGGATTCGCTCGGGCAATCTCCACGAGCGCCTTGCCGAACACCGCCTGAAACTTCGGAGGCTTCACCGCGCCGCTCGACGGGGCAACGATCGCCTTGCCGGTGATCTTGTCGGTAGGGCCACCGAGCGCGTGAAGGCGCTGGAGCGCATCGGCCTCGGCCGGAGCAAAGCCCTTCCCCTTCTCGGTAGTGATATGGAGCAGCACCGGACCATCGATCCCCTTGGCGAAGTTGAAGAGATCGACCAGCTTGTTCACGTTATGGCCGTTCTCCGGACCGAAATAATGGAACCCGAGCGCCTCGAAGAGCATACCGGGGGTAAGCACGGCCTTTACCCCCTCCTCCAGACGGGAGGCGAGCGAGCGGAAGCGATCGCCCCAGGCTCCCATCTCCCCGGTCATGTTCCAGATACGGCCACGGATCTTCTGCGCGACGGTGGTCTGCGCTATCTGGGTGAAATAGTTGCTGATGGCCCACACGTTCGGCGCGATCGACATCTTGTTATCGTTCAGCACCACGATGATGCGCCGTCCCTGAAGCCCGCAGTTGTTCATCGCCTCGTAGGCCATGCCGCCGGTCATGGCGCCATCGCCGATCATGGCGACCACATTGAAATCCTTGCCGGCCAGATCGCGCGCGGTGGCGATGCCGAGTGCGGCCGAGATGGAGGTGGAGGCATGGCCGGCGCCGAAGACATCGTAGGGGCTCTCGCTCCGCTTCAGAAATGGGCTCAATCCCCCCTTCTGCCGGATGGTATGGAGCAGTTCCTTCCGCCCGGTCAGGATCTTGTGCGGATAGGCCTGATGCCCGGTATCGATGATGATCTTGTCCTCCGGCGTATTGAACGCGTAATGCGCCGCCACCGTCAGCTCCACCACACCGAGTCCGGCACCGAAATGACCGCCGATCTGGCAGATCACATCCACCATGTACTGGCGCACTTCGTTGCTCACCTGCCGCAGCAGCCCCGGGTCCAGGGTGCGAAGATCCTGAGGGGTATCGATAGTTTTCAACAGCGGGTAATCGTCCATGTTGACGATACCGTCACCGAGACCAGGCAATTCGTTCATAGCTCTTGTATCCAGGCAAAATCAGACAAAATCGGCATTCCAGGCTCGCTTCGAAGAGCTCTCGGGGGAACCTGCCGGCAGCGCCACGCACCGGCTGAAACTGGGGTCCTGGAGGGACCGGCGGACAGGGGAACCGGCCATTCCGGAAAACCGAATCCGAAACTTAACGATCTCCGGATTGATAACAGGAAACAAACCGCGAAAATTCCCGGGAATACCGTGCCCGATTCTCATGGGGCCGGTTCCCCGGCTCCCTGCTCCATCGGAACAGGGGGCACCCGCCGCAAACCGGGGCATACGGCGGGCAATGCGATGGAATCCTCCGCTCCATTGCATGCAAAAGGGCGAATCATCCGAACGCGCTCATCCTGAAAGGACATCGCCCGCCACGTACGAATGGTTCGCCCCCGCACTCGTTCATCCGGTTTATCGCACCACGGCCACTTTCTCGATGGTCTCGAACTCCCTATCCTCGGTATCCCCCACCACTCTCACGCGGAGCCTGTAGAGATACACCCCGTTGGCAAGCTGATGGCCGTCGGCGTCGGTGCCATCCCATCGGATGCGGACGAACCGGTCGCTCACCGAGCGGGCTTCAAGCTCCCGCACCTTGCGGCCGGAAGGGGTAAAGATAGAAAGATCGACATCCAACGGCCGCGTCTGGTTGTGACGGAAGAGAAAATCGGTCTCGCGCGCCATCGGATTCGGGTAGTTCACCACATCCACCACCTTCAGCTCGTTCTCGTCGGCATCGGCAATGCGGAAGTAGGTGGAGCCCTCCGAGACGTTGTTGTAGATATCCCAGGCCCGCACCCGGATCTGATGCTCGCCGGCGCCAAGCTCCAGCAGGCGGCGCTGCGCGGTTCCCTGCCCGTAATCGGTCGGCTGGGTCTGATAGGTCTCTGTGAGATCAACGGAATTGGGATCACCGTCGATCCATGCCTCGATCCGGTGGCCGATGCTGGAGCCGGAGGAGTTGATACCGCTCGGATCGGCCAGATCGACGATCAGCAGCGGCTCGGGGGTCACCACATCGCCGGAGCGGAAGGTGCGGTCGTCCACGAAGAGCTTGATATCGGGGCCATCGGTATCGGTTACCGGCGAATTGTCGGCGCCGTAGACGATCACATTGCGGGTCATGCCGGCGGCATCGCCGTTTTCATTGTAGGCATAGGCGTACACGCGACCGTTGGTGGAATCGTAGGCGATATCCTTCGGCACCCGGAAGGTGATCTGGAATCTGCCGTTGGCAACGTTGGCGGGGCCACGGAAGAGACGCCCGCCGTAGTACAGCACGCTGACGGTCTCCTCTCCCGACTCCACCTTCGAGGTGCGGTCGGCATCGTACAGGGAGACGATGGCGGTGCCGTTGAAATCGTTCCGGGGGGAGCCGAACTGGTCCAGCACCTCCCCTTCTATCGTCACCTGCATCAGCGCCCCCACAACGGCCACACCGCTATCCATGGGGGTGGTGTTGATCCTGGTGATCTTCACCGAATCCTTCGGCAGGTTCAGGCGGAGCGCGGGATCGCCCAGCAGAAGGAACTTCTGATCGTTGGAATTATCGGCTCCCTGGCGGGAATACTTGGTCATCACCAGCGCCTGCCCCACCGTGGGGAAGCGGCGGGTAGCCGAATCGCGGGTGAAGAGCGCCTTGAAATGCTGCCGCATCAGCGCCTCGTTCGGCCCGATGTAGACCGCGCGGGTGGCGGTCATCACCCCGATGGCCCCGCCGGTGGGATGCAGCAGGAAGAGCTCTCCGCCGGAGACCTCCGTGGGATCGTCGAAGTAGCCGAAATTGCAGGTCACCGCCGGGATATAGGTCAGCATCGAATCGTTCCGCAGGCGCGTGATGAACTTGTCCTTGTCCAGCAGGGTCTCATGCGCCCAGACCTTCGGGTTGCCATGCCCCACCCAGTTGGTAATCACCGCGCCGGCATCGATCATCTGGGCCAGATCGGCCTCCGCCCCCGGCTTTCTGCGGCCGGCGATCTGCTCGGTGGGATAGGCGCCCAGATAGATCTTGCGCGACTCCACCCAATCCGGCAGGCTGCGCCAGAGTCCTTCGGACTGGCGTGTGAAACCTCCCCCCTCGCCCAGCGGGAAATCGTCGTCAGCGGCGAGGATATTGGTCTGGCGCCAGAGCCCGTAGTTTTTGCCGCTCTCGTAGCGGCTGATCTTCGAGACCATCTCGCGCGCCTGTGTGGAGGTTTCCACCGGCAGGCGGCCGATCGCCAGATCCACCTGCGCATCCACCTTCCCGAGGTCGTCCAGCGTCACGCGGGCGAAGAAATCATCGAAGCTGCTGGACTGGATATGGTTGAACGTATCGCCGTCATCGGTCTCGTAGGTGGGCACATGCTGCTTCTCCTGGGTGGCGATATTGCGATAATCGTAGGTGCCATCGCCGAACAGCAGGAGGTGGGTGGGACGGCGGGTCCAGGTATTGAACGCGTAGGCCACATAGTTGCGGATGGCCGTGGGGTCCAGATTGCCGTTGGAGAACTCGGTATAGATCTCCTCGACCGTCACCAGCGCGGCGCTCATGCCGCTGGCAGTCCGGTGCGCCACATACAGCTCCCCGGCCTCGCGGAACTCCTCGGGAGCCACCACGATCACCTCGGCGTTCAGCATCCGGTCGCGCAATCCCCCGTACTTCGCCTTGGCGACGGCGCTGACACGGCGGGCCGCGCCGCGCGAGCTGATGAAGTACCGGCGGGTCTTGCCGGCCGGCTGGAGCCGGTCGTTGAAGACGAAGCGCCCATCCCCGGCCTGCGAGCTGAGCGAGACGGGATTGGCCGGATCGGTGACGTCCAGACCGAGAAGATTGTTCGTGCTGAAGTTGCTGGCCTGGAACTGCGCCACCTCGCCGCTGGTGGAAGAGGGGCCATAGAAGAAGAGGCGGTCGGCATCGGCGCGGAGCTGGCGGCCGTAATGGATCTCGTACCAGTCCAGGCAGCCGATTCCGGAGGAGGTATTCGAATAGGTGATCTTCAGCAGGCTGTTCTCGCCGCTGATGTCGTCGGCCTTGCCGGAATAGGTATAGGTTCGCGCGTAGGCGATATCATCGCCGCTGATGGGGGCGATGGTGCTGGAGCCGATCATCGTGCTCCCCTGCTCGAACTTGAACGTGGCCTGCCCGGAGGTGGTGGCCGCCGCGTTGGCAACGCGGATGCGGTAGGTCACCGGGAAATTCCGGTCCAGCCCCGTAAGGTTGTTGGAGAAGACGCGGGGATCGCTCGGGCGGCCGGCATCGGCCTGGAACTGCGTTCCGAACCAGTCGCGGCCGGAGCCCCCCTGCTTGCGGATATCGACCGCATTGAACTTGTCCTCCTCCACGAACATCCGGGCGATGCCGGAGGTCACCGTGATCTGATGGGTCTCCCCGGTTCCGCCGGAGGGGAACGAGAGGGATGGATCGCCATCCACCGCCACGATATAGCTGTTGGCCGAGACGTACGGGTTGAGCCGGTGGGTCGGGATGGTATCGCGAAGGCTATCGCGCAGCGCCCAGACCGACGGCCCCGCGCCGTAGAAGAGCACCCGCGAGGCACGTCCGCCATCCCGCTCCACGATAGCCGGGATCTGGTGCATGCCGTCATCCCCCAGGCGGAGATCGTTTTCCGGCAGCGCGCCGCCATTACCGCCGTAGACCGCGATCTTCCCCGGGTCCACGGTCGCAAGATCGATCCCGGCATTTCTGAAATCCTCCGCCGTGATCTCGTAGAGCCCATCCTCCTTCACCTCCACCCGCATCCAGGCACGGGCAGCCGAGATACCGGAGCGCTTCCCCAGCACCGAGCTCCCCTGCCGCGCCGCCCCGATAGCCCAGCGTTCGGCGGCCGGCGCGTTCAGGAACGCCATGCGGCTGACCGTGCCAAGCTCGCCGCGCATCCCGCCGGAGGCGGAGGGGGCGGCACCGTAATGGACGCGAAGGCGGATGGAACGGAGGAACCGGACGGAGTTGGTAAGGGGATTGAACTCGTAGGGGGCCACCATCACCGCTCCGGAACGCACATCGCGCGCCACGCCGAGATACTTCAGCTCGGCCACCGGCGGCAGCACGAGCGGGCGGGCATAGGCGGCGGGATCGGCACGGTAGAGCGGCGCTGGGATATCCCCCTTCTTCTGTACGCGCATGGAGGGGATCGGGGCGATACGCCCCTGCACCGGCTCGTCGTAGACCGCCGAAATCACCTCCACATGGTTCCCTTCAGCCGAGGGGAGCGCCAGCGGAATCGTGAGGCTCATCTGCATCGGCTCGCCGGTGCGGGAGGGGTTGCTGACAACCCCGGACGGGATGAACGGGAGTATATCCCCGTTCTCCAGACGTCCCAGCGTCGTTCCCGGAGTAACATCCAGCACAAGGGTACGGGCGTCGGAGCTTATGATGCTGACGCCCTCGACCGTTTGCGCGGTGGAATCCAGGCTGAGCCCGGTAAAAGCAGCGATGGCCGAAACAAACACGCAGAGCGTGCCGGCAGAATGCCTGGTCATACGTTGGATCATAGTGCTACAGACGGCTTTGGTGGACGGGTCTTGTCTGCAAAACCCGATCCGCTGGTAGATATGGGCCGAAAGATATCTCCGGAAGATACGACGCAGTCCGGGGAGCCCGAAATGGCCGCTCGCCGGCGGCTTCCCTTTGCTGGAAAACTGCGATCGTGACGTGGAATGGCCGTACCCGAGTGTGACGAATGAAGGAGATACTATCGTGGGCCATTACCCCGGACCTTCCGGCAGACGGCCCGCTCGCTGAGCGAACCGAAGCTGATATCGGCTGCAATCATCGCCTGAAGCGCTCCCGGGCACAATGCAAGAATCCGGAACCCCATCATCCTCGGCTTCCTCCCCTACCGTGAATGGATACGAAATAACGATGCGGGAGGGATTCCTGCCAGCACCCAGGTGCGTGCATTCTTCACACCCGGGTGCCGGGGCCGGATAATGAGGGGCGGGGCTGTACGTCATCATCACTCATGGTCGTGCGGGGAGAAGCGCGGGAACAGGCGAATCCGCCGCAAAGCCGCGGAGAACGCCCCGGAAGAGAGCAGAAGAACCGATCCTGCTCCCGGATTCCT
>JBMDXA010000100.1:0-2016 GCA_048594725.1 Candidatus Kapaibacteriota bacterium | reverse complement strand
GGAGATAGCCGAAGGGGAGCAGGTCTCGCTGGTCGGGGCCTCCGGCTCCGGCAAGAGCACGCTGCTGAACCTCCTCGGCGGCATCGACTCCCCTACCAGCGGCACCATCACCGTGGGGGGACGCGATATCACCCGCATCGGCGACCGGGGCATGACCCTTCTGCGCCGCGAGATGATCGGGATCGTCTTTCAATTTTTCAATCTGATGCCCACGCTCTCGGTGCTGGAGAATGTGACGCTCCCGGCCGAACTTGCCGGACGGAGCGAGGCCGAGACACGGGCGCGGGCTCTGGAACTGCTGCGCGCGGTCGGCATGGAGGAGCGTTCATCGCACAAGCCGAGCGAACTGTCCGGAGGCGAGATGCAGCGTACCGCCATTGCCCGGGCGCTCATCAATCGTCCCCGCATCCTCCTGGCCGATGAGCCCACCGGCAACCTGGATTCGCAGAACGGCCTTCTCGTCCTGGAACTGCTCCGCCGCGTGGCCGCCGAGGAGGGGCTCACGCTGGTGATGGCAACTCACGACCCCGCCATCGCCATGCAGGCGGAACGGATGATCGAGATGAAGGATGGGAGTGTGATAGCCGACAGGCGATTGTAGATTTACGATTTTGGATTTTCGATTGGGAAAGAAGGGGCCGTGCGATATCCGTTCCCAAAAGTACGTAGAGCGCCTGCCAGGATGAAGAACCGGAGAGGATTGTTCCGCCGGCTGGTTGGCTGGTTCCTTGCTCAGTAGTCCGTCGTCCGTAGCTGGAAGATCGGGCACCAGGCCGGATAGCAGCTCATGCTGATAGATCCTCTAAGACCTAAGAACCAAGCACTACGCTCTACAAAACACGAACTCATCATAATGATAACGGGGAACTTCCGTAACGTCCGGAAGTTCCCCGTTTACTATTCGGGCAAGCTCTTAGCGATAGATATTCTCGCCACGGCTGTTGCGCCATTCGCGCTCGATATACTCGGCATCATCCGGATTGCGGGGGGAGACACCCATCACGATGTTGCCGTCCTTGACATCCTTTTCATAGATGGTGGCGCGATCCTCGGGGATGCCCGAGCCAACCAGGGCGCCGATCAGGCCGCCGGTAGCTCCGCCTGCGCCTGCGCCGGCCAGTGCCGCGGCGATCGGTCCAGCAACCACCAGACCCAGGCCCGGGATCACCAGCGAGGTGCCGATAGCGGCGATTGCGCCAACAACGGCACCCACCGTGCCGCCGATGCCTGCGCCTGCACCTGCGCCCTCGAGCGCCTTGTTACCCAGCTCGCTGTCTCCGACGACCTCCGTCGAGTCGGTGGAGAAGTGACGCTTGCGGGCATCATCCGACATCAGCAGATTGACATCATCCTGCTCGTATCCACGCTCGCGGATGCTGTTATAAGCACGCTCAGCACTCTCCCTGTCCCTGAAGGTTCCAGTAATCATCTGGGGCCTGTCGCTTCTGATCTCGTCCATTGCTGTTCTCCTGATGGATATTGTAAATCTGCCTGATTTTGATAAGCTCCACGCACGATAATGCCAGAGGCGTTCTCCGTGCGCGAAGCTCCTATCCTGGTATTGAATAGTTCGCTGATACCAATGGCAAGATGTGTGCCGGGAATTGGGAGGATTTTCGATTTTGGATTTTCGATTGGGGAGAAGAGATGCGAGGGAGAATTTTCGATTTCAGATTTTCGATTTTCGATTGGGGAGGGAAGAGATTGGGGATGTACGATGGAGGAGTTGGGGGGGGGAGAGGAGGAGATTGAAGACTGGGGGGGAGGAAGAGGGGGAGAAACCTTCGATGTGCCGGAACATCCGTGGCCGGTAGTCCGTCGCCGGTATAACGTTATCTGCATGCCGAACGGGTGCACCATTCCATGACGACGACGGACAGCGAGCGCAGCCCGCGGGCTGACGCCCGTTCGGGCGGAGTTCGACTCCGCCCGTCTCAGTGCTCGCAGGCGTCGCGGAGGCGCACTCCGCGACCCCACAAGGGGGCCCGATTCCCTGACGACGGGGGGCGCGCGCAG
>JBMDXA010000010.1:0-17208 GCA_048594725.1 Candidatus Kapaibacteriota bacterium | reverse complement strand
TCCGGCGCTATCCTGAGATCGTTCTGCTCGCGCAGCCGCGTGCTGATCCGCATGCCCAGAACGCTGTCGCTGCTGAAGGACCCCGCCGTATCGATCGTCACCAGGTTGAACGTCCCTAACGCGTACAGATTCGCCACCGTCTGCTCCACCTGCTCGCGGCTGTACCACTCGCCGGGGCTGTATTCGGTCTGGTCGAGAATCAGCGTGGAGTCCACCGCATCGGCATCGGAGATCGTGTCCGGATCGTTCACCGTCTGACCGAACCGATACCGGTCACCGGCGTAGATATACACCAGGATCGAATCGAACCGCTCCGGTACCACCGGCGGACGGGCCGTCAGAACCGCCGGCTCTCCGGTGGCGGCAAACGCGTAGCCGTTGTTGCGAAGCACATCCACCACCTGATCCACCTGAGCCACATACTTGTCCTTGGTGTAACGCTCCCCGTTTCTCAGATACAGCGGCTCCACCGCCTCCTCGCGGATACTGCCGGGCACCTCGTCAAGACCGAGGTAGGTAACCTCCTTGACCGGGAATCCCGGCCCCTCCTCGATGATGAAGCGGACGATGGAGGTATTGCGCAGGGTATCCAGGCGGATGCGGAAGCCCACGCGCGCATCATGGTAGCCGTAGTCATCGTACAGATCGGCGATACGGATGGTATCGGCCAGCAGGGCATTCATGTTCAGATACCGAAAGTCCCCTCCCAGGCTGTCGATGGTGTTGCGCACCTGCAATTGCACGCTGTCGGGGGCCAGCGGGTTGCGCTCGATAAGCTGCCCGATCAGCGCGAAGAACTTCTTGATGACCGGCGTGCGCGTGGGACGCGTGGTGATCTGGGTGAGGATCTGCTCATCGGAGAGCGATGCATTCCCCTCGAACTCCACATCCACCAGCAGCGGCCGCACCGACGGCGGTGCCACCGGGGCTATCGGCGGGGCATCCCCTCCCGGACCCTGCGCCCGCCCGGCAACCGGAACGCCCAGAACAAGAACGATCAGCAGCCATAGATGAGCCCATCGAAGAGTGTACAACGACCGCAGACTGCCAGATACGTTCATCGGTACTTTATATCTCTACATGATTAGTCTTGAAAGGGAGGCACGATAGCAGGCCAGGCCGCTGAACGGCCGCAGTATCAACCATCACCGGGAGGGAACCTCCCCCTCGTCCCCCGGACGTATGCTCCTCAGGCAATGCTCCCCGAAGCCGCAGTCCGGCATCCAACCGGGCGCTATCGTCGGCATGAACGCATGAGCATGAACGTCGGAATGAACGATCGTGCATCATGATCCTGTATCATGAGCGATAGCGATAGGGGGTGACCGTAGAAGCGATCACCCGGCATGATATAACGACAACGGGGAAGCGGCCGCACATACGAAGGTGCCGGTGCTTCCCCGGAAATGTCAGGGTATCATCCTGGCATTCGAGGCCGCGGACGATGCCGTGGCCCGTCGATCAATAATCCTCTGAATCCTCTTCGTAGAAGAGATCATCATGGTTCATCGACTCCGGCCAGATGTCCTCGATGCTATCATAGACCTCGTCCTCCTCGTCGTTCAGCTCCTGAAGGTTTTCGATAACCTGCAACGGAGCGCCGGTACGATTGGCGTAGTCAAGCAGTTCCTCTTTGGTTGCCGGCCATGGGGCATCTTCCAGATAAGACGCAAGTTCAGGTGTCCACAGCATATCTCAATACTCCTGTGTTAGGTTGGTACCAATGTGATCGTCGGGTTCAACGGCACTCCTCCTTTCAGGGAAATAAAAGGGGAAAAACAGCGTGCCTGCCTGCACCAACCAACGATCAGCCAGTTCAAGAATTGCGCCAGAGCGGCGCCCGCGCGTACCTTGGTATGATGGTTCCCTCCCTTTCAAGGCGCATGTACCAAGGCCCGGGGTTAATGGGGCGCGAAGATAATTATCTTTCGTTCATACGCAAACCCCGTGAACCGCGAATCCTCGCGAATCTTGATGGACGGGATGGTAGGTTCATCATCGGATCGTAGCGATTGATCTGAAATCTCCGCGAATGCAATCGGGAAACTCCGATCCGGATGCACCGAATTCTACCGTGATGATCGAAACCGTACCGATCAATCTGAAATCCCATCCCGCATCGGCTGCGAGCCGTCGGTCGTTGCGGATGCACGGGATTGTCGCTGATGATCCGGGCATACCGATCTGAAATCTTCGCGGAATCTGAAATCTCCACGAATCTCACGCCAGGAACCGCACGCACGCGCGATTCCGCATGCATGAGAGCGATATGATGCTCGATGTGATGCTATGGTCACACCGCACCGCACTAGTCCGCACGCTTCACCAATGCGATATCAACGGGGAACAGGGAGCTGGCAGTGAATGATGAGCCGGGAGACGAGAGATGATAGCCCCATGGCAATCCCCTCTCGTCCCGTCACTCTTTTTCGGCCTTCAGATTCTTTTCTGCATTTCCCCCCTCGCTACTCTCCTGCCGTCTCCCACTCCCTCCCCTCTCTTTCTTCTCTGCTCTCGTTCTTCTCCCCTCTCTCTTTTCCCCTCTTTCTCTTCTCTCCTGCCCTCTCTACTCTCCTGCCCTCTCTACTCTCCTGTCTTCTCTCCTCTTCCAATCGTCGATCGTAAATCGAAAATCCTACGCTCCCACGTAGCGCTCGTTGATGTTCGGGATCAGATATTCGTCGAAGGCGCGCTCGAAATCGTATGCCGGGTTCCAGCCCCAGTCGGCGCGGGCGCGGCTGTCGTCCACATCGGCCGGCCAGGTGTCCAGGATGCCCTGGCGCTTGCGGTCGTTCTCGAAGGTGATATCCGCATTCGGGAATGCCGACAGGGTCTTCACGCGAATCTCCTCGGCGGAGGGGGAGAAGGAGCCGACGTTATAGACCGTGGAGGTCAGCTTCTCGGCCGGGGCGTTGAACAGTCCCATCATCGCATCGATGGCATCCGGCATCGCCATGAACGGGATGCGGGTATCCGGGCGCGCGAAGCATGGGTACGGCTCCCCCTTGGCGGCGGCGTGCAGCATCTCCGGTGCATAATCGCTGGTTCCGCCGGAGGGGACGGTAAAGGCGCTTATCAGTCCTGGGAAACGAAGCGAGCGGAAATCGACATGGAACGCATCGCGATCGGCGGCGAGCTGGCGATAGTGATGGGTATAGTAGCGTCCCAGGTGCTCGCAGGCCAGCTTGTTGACGCCGTACATGGTGGTGGGCATCAGATACTGCTCCTCGGCCACCTTTCCGGCGCGCTCCTTCTCCTCCACGCTCGGCACGCCATACACGGCGATGGAACTCGGGAAGATGAACCGGACGTTGGTGCCGGCGTTGCGGGCCTCCCCGACGGCGAACTTCAGCAGGTTCATCGTCCCCTGCACGTTGATATCGTGGGCGGTCTCCGGAATGAACTCCCCACGGGTGCTCAGCATGGCGGCCAGATGGAAGATACCGACCACCTCGTACTCCGAAGCGATACGCTCCAGAAGATTGGTATCGAGGATCGAGCCGACGATGGCATCGGAGCATTTCGCGGTCAGCTCCGCTTCGAGCGGGCGAAGATCGAGCGCCACGACGCTGTAGGTGCCTTCCTCGGCGATGCGCTCGATAAGGCCGTGGCCGATTTCACCGCCGGCACCGGAGATCAACAGGACAGGTTTGCGAATCATGGTTGCGTGTTGAGTGCGAAGTCAGGTTGGATGTTCAGGAACGGCCGGGAGCCGGAAGTCCGGGAGCCGGAATACCGATGGATACGTGTTCCGGGATACGTTGTCGCGGAGTTCCACCGGGCGCCCCCTGCGAACACCGGGGCGGGCGGCATTGAACTGCGGGCGAACCGGCAAGCTATACCAGCTCCCCGGCTACTCTCCCCCATCACGTTCTATCCGGAACCCATTGAAACGGGCGGTCTCCAGATCGCCGGCGATCACGCGATCGACGCGTGCGCCATCCGGGCCCAGCTCGATCTGCTCCTTGAAGGATCGATGATTTTCCGGCGTCCCGGTGGCAACGATCTCCACGCTCCCGTCCGCGAGGTTGCGGACCGATCCGGCAATGTCGAAAGCATCGGCCATCCGCCGTGTGAAATAGCGGAAGCCGACCCCCTGGACACGCCCCTGAACGATGTATTTACGAGTTATCATGAGTCAGGCCGCAAATATCACACATCGCGGGAGAAAGGCAAAGCTGTAGCGGTGCAGATAATGATTAGTGGCATGCCATGGCTCTGGCGCCTGCTCCCTGGACTCGCGGACCGCAGGGAATAGCGAGCAGCGGAAGAACCGGAGCCAGGCCATCTTCCCTGACTCCTCCCCCCCCCACTCCCCGCCCCCTACCCCTTCTTCTCCGGGCTTCCCAGAATGCTTGCCAGCATGAAATCGAGCGCTGCGCCTATGGTGGGCTTCAGGCGCTCTTCCGGGATCATGCGCACACGATGGCGGGTGACGAGCGAGGCCATGCCGTGCAGAAACGACCAGACCGCGAGTGATACCGCCTCCAGATCGTTCTTCTCCGTGAGCCTCCCCTGTTCCCGGCATTCCTTCAGCGTCGTCATCAGCATCTCGAAGCCCTGTGCACCGAACTCCGGTTCCTGCTCGTTGAGGATCTTCCGGATCGGCGCCCGCATGATGAACATCAGATCATAGTATTCGGGATGATCGAACGCGAATTTCAGATAGACGATCCCCCCCTGCCGCAGGCGCTTCAATGGATCGGCGATCGTCTCCACCGGCTGCAACCGCTGGTAGAAGCGCTCGAACGCCACTTTGTAGAGGGCATAGAGGATCTGGTCCTTATCCTTGAAATAAAGATAGATGGTGGCCGGGCTGTACTCGATCTTCTCGGCGATCTTTCTGATCGACACGTTCTCGTACCCCTCCTCCAGAAACAGCTTCATGGCCGTTTCCAGAATCAGCCGCTGCATCTCTTTCCGCTCCCGCTCCTTCCGCTCGGATACGCCCATGATAAATCCCGGTAAAGACGACCTTGTTACAAATCGATAAAGATAGGGATACCGGAGGGGCCGGGTCAAGAGGGAAGAAGAAGTCGGGGAATCCGGGGAGCGGAGAGTCTGGGGTCCAGGGGTGCGGAATCCAGTAACCGGGGGAGAAGAGCCGGGGCATCTTCAGAGGGGGCGGAGGAAGCCCGGAGCCGGAAAGAACGGTTCTCTTCCCGGCTCTGCTACTGGCTGGCAACCGCTCTCTAGGGGCTACTCCCCACCGGCCATCTGCTTCGTGCTACTTCTTCTGGCAGAGTTCCACCAGCACGCCGTTGAAGCTGGAGGGATGCACAAAGGCGATCAGCATATCGTGGGCTCCCTCGGTGGGGGTCTCGTTGATAAGGCGCACTCCAGCCTCTTTCAGCCGTGCAAGCTCCGCGGCCACATCCTCCACCTCGAAGGCGATATGGTGGATTCCCTCACCCCGCCTGGCGATGAACTTCGCGATGGGCGACGCCTCGTCGGTGGCGGCGGTAAGCTCCACCACCGCATCCCCCACCGGGAACGAGGCGATATCGACCCGCTGCTCCGCGACGGTCTCGCGATGAGGATCGGCCACATCGAACAATGCCGAGTAACGGCTGATGGCATCCTGAATGGACTGCACTGCAATACCGATATGGGAGATTTTCATGGGAGGAAGCTCGTAGTTGATAGATAGTAGTTGGCAGCCAGCGGAATCATGGGGCAATGCCTGCTCCCGGGCCATGAGTTCGATTGAACAGCCTCACTCCTGTGTGCGGTTGCGCCGCATGAATTCGGCCTCGGCCTCGGCCAGCTGCGCCACGGTATTGATGCCGAGCACCTCCGAGAAATCGCCGGAGGCATAAGCGGCAACCGGGCGTCCCTGCTGGCGGAACCAGCCGAAGACATCGGTGAGATAATATTCCCCCTGGGCGTTGTCGTTGCCCAGATGCGAGAGCGCCTCCAGCAGATCGGGAGCACGGAAGATATAGATGCCGGAGTTCACCTCCCGCACCGCGCGCTCCTCCTCGGAGGCATCCTTCTGCTCCACGATCCGCGCCACCATGCCCTCGCCGTTGCGGATGATGCGGCCATATCCGGTGGGGTCATCCGCGGTCACCGTAAGAACGGTGGCAACCGCGCCGCTCTGGCGATGATGGCTCCGGAGCTTCCCGATGGTAGCCGCGCCCAGCAGCGGGACATCGCCTGACAGGATCAGCAGATCGCCCCCGAACCCGGCGAGCAGCGGGGCCGCCTGCATCACCGCATGGCCGGTGCCAAGCTGCTCGGTCTGTTCGGCGAACTCCACGGCATCGCCGTAGGCGCCGCTCAGGTATTCCCGCACCGATTCACGGTTATATCCGATGATGGCGATCACCCGGCCGGCATCGGCGTCCAGCGCCCGCCGCACCACATGGTGGATCATCGGCACCCCGCCGATGGGAAACATCACCTTCGCCATCTGCGGATTATTCATCCGGGTTCCCTTCCCGGCGGCCATGATCGCCGCCGCCAGCTCCGTCGAGTGATTCTCAGCCATTGCCCCTTCTTGTATGATCCTGTAAATCTGTTGCTTCCGCAGATCCGCACTCCCTGCGGCTTCCGACCTGGAGCGCCCGGCAACAGCCGGCTCCCCCGATCATCGATCCTTCAATCGAAAATCCAAAATCGCAAATCGAAATCCCCTCTCTCTTCCAATCGAAAATCCAAAATCGCAAATCGAAATCCCCTCTCTCTTCCAATCGAAAATCCAAAATCGAAAATGGAAATCCCCTCCCTCTTCCAATCGAAAATCCAAAATCGCAAATCGAAAATCGCGACTCGTCACTCTTCCAGCTTGATGCCGAACTTCTTCAACAGCGCCGGGTAGTTCTTTCTGGCGGCCTTTACCTCGGCGTCGTAGTTGAAGAGCGCCGTGCCCCCCTTCACCTTCAGCATGGGGATGCCCTCTTCGCCGAACATCATGCGGGTAAGCTCCTTCTGCCGGTCCGGCCCAACCCCGCTCCCCCCTCCGGAGACCACCGCCTGGCGCCAGAATGCCTCGGAGGAGGAGATGGAATCCATCAGCGCCAGCACCTTGCTGCCGCTCATCACATACTCGTAGCCCCCCTTGGGAAGCCGGGTGAAGGTGGAATACTCCGAGGGAGTTCCGGGCACAGTGAAGACGTAGCGCTGCCTGATCCCCTCCAGGATCGGCCCCATCATGGCGCGCCCCACCTCGTACTGCGAGCGCAGCGAATCCACCCGCGCGGTGATCTCCTCCTCGGAGAGATTCTCCGGGGGGGCCGCGCTATCGGGGCTCTCCTCGGCATCCTGCTTCAGAACGATCGACCAGGTTCCATCCGGATTCTCCTGGCGGATGAAGGTATTGGAGGAGGAGACCTGATGGATCTTCAGTTCGTTCAGATCGCGGAAATACGCGGTTCCCTTGAACTCGATCTTATCATCGGCCACTATCCGGCAGGAAATATCCTTCCAGGTCTCCACGCCGGCGGAGTTCTCCAGGATATCCCGCACGAACTCGCCGACCTTCTGTTTCGGGTCCGGCTTCTCCTGCTCATCAGCGCCGAACATGGAGGCCGGATCGCTGATCGTGGCAACGATAGCCACCTTGCCCCGTCCGTCGGGATTCAGCGTATAGTTCTCATCCGATTCAAGGCATCCGGCGAACGCAACGCCGAGAACGACGGCGAGCAGCGCGGAGAATAGTCTGGTACGCATGGTAAACCTACCGGTGGCTGTTGAACGTGAGCGGGCCCATCTGGCGAAGGTAGCGGTTTCTCTCCGCACCTAAAAACGGACATCCCGTCTCGCACGGTAGCGAAACGGGATGCCGGTACGATCTTCACACTGCCGGAGGGGGTTGCAGAGCCCCTCACAGGAGAATTCCTGAAAGGGAGGCTTTAGAACCGCTCGTACGGCTGATCGGCAAGCTGCTCGTGCTTCTTGGAGACGATACGGTTGCGCTTGTCGACATGCACCACGGTGGGCTTGTAGTCCTTGGCCTCCTGGTCGCTCATGGAGGCATAGCTGATGATGATGACCTCATCGCCCACCGCCCCCTTGCGCGCCGCCGCGCCGTTCAGGCAGATCACCCCGCTCCCCGGTTCCCCAGGGATGAGGTACGTCTCGAAGCGCTCCCCGTTGTTGACGTTGACGATGGCGACCTTCTCGTATTCGAGCAGATCGGCCGCCGCCATCAGATCAGAGTCCACCGTGAGGCTCCCTTCGTAGTAGAGCTCCGCCTGTGTTACCACGGCGCGATGGATCTTCGACTTGAACATGAAACGCGTCATGAGCCCGGCCTGATTAGTTCTATGAAATGTTATGAACACGCAAAATTGGTCCGGCGGGAAAGACGAAAAAAGTAAGAGATGATTGCAGCGCAGGCTCCCCGGCCGGACCGCCGCCTACGTATGGGCTCTTGTGCGGGCATACGACTTCACAAAACCGCACTCGGTGCAGCGGTAGCTCTCCACCCGCCATTGTTTCTTTCCGGAGACCTTGGTTCCCACCCAGATGCTGGGCGCCGGGCGGCCCTCCACCCACGCCACCGGAAGATTGGCGCCGTAGGTATGATCGAGCAGAAAGCCCTCTTCCATCCCTCCGCCGCATTCAGAACAGGTTGTATTGATCGGTTTCATGACGAGGAAGATATTCGTTGGCCTGCGCGCAGCCGCGAAGAGATGCATCTTCGTTGCGTTGTCTCTCCCTTCGCGCGGTGCATTCAGCTACACCGGAGAATCGCGTATCACTCCCTATGGGGATACTCCCGCTTCCCGGCCGAGCAGCATGTTATCGATAAGCCTGGTGCGCCCTATCCGCCCGGCGATGATCGCCAGGCCGGCGCCCCCCCCGGTGGCCGGCTCGAACGTGCCGGGGTCCACCACATCCACGTAATCGGGGGCGAACGCGGGGGAAAGCGTTCGCCGCATATGCTCTATCGCGCCGTGGAGCGTCTCCCCTCCCCGCACAGCCTCCCGCGCGGCGCGCAGAGCCGCGGAGATGCTCAGGGCCTCGCGGCGCTCATCGGCGCTCAGATAGACGTTGCGGGAGCTCATCGCAAGACCATCCGGCTCCCGCATGGTCTCCACCACCACAAGCCGGACCCCGTAGCTGAGATCGCGGATCATCTTGGCGATCACCGCCACCTGCTGGGCATCCTTCTGCCCGAAGACCGCCACATCCGGAAGGACGATATTGAACAGCTTGGCGACGATGGTGGTAACGCCCCGGAAATGGGTGGGACGGGATGCCCCCTCGTAGCGCGAGGTGATCCCCTCGGCGGCCACATAGGTTCCGAACCCCTCCGGATAGATCTCCTCCTGCCGTGGCAGATACAGAAGATCGCAGCCGGCGGCCTGCAGCTTGGCGGCATCCCCTTCCGGATCACGCGGGTAGCGGCTCAGATCCTCGCCGGGAGCGAACTGCGTGGGATTGACATAGATGGATGCGGCGACGATATCGGCCTCCCGCCGCGCACGCTCCACCAGTGCCAGATGTCCCGCATGCAGATATCCCATGGTGGGAACGAACCCGACGCTACGGCCGTTTCCACGGGCTTCCAGCGATGCATCACGCATCTGGTTGAGGCTCTCGATTATACGCATCCGGCGATCCACGATTGACGAGTGACAAGAGAAGCCCGCGAACGGACACCACCGACGGTCCTCTGCTACAGGATTCTCTTTCCCATTGCCGAGGCCACAAGATCGGTGGCGAAGATGGCGCTCCGGTTGACCGTATCGAGGATCGGGTTCACCTCGGCCACCTCCAGGGAACTGAGCGCGCCGCGCTCGGCGATCATCTCCATGATGAGATGCGCCTCGCGATAGGTAAGGCCGCCGGGAACCGGGGTGCCCACGCCCATCGCCACGCCGGGATCGACGCTGTCGAGATCGAACGAGACGTGGATGTGATCGCATCTCCCCTGGAGATAATCGAGCGATTCCTCCATCACCCGGTAGACCCCGAGACGGTCCACATCGGTCATCGTATAGGCGCGCACGCCGCGCTCCTTGATAACCTTGCGCTCCCCCTCGTCCACCGAGCGGAGGCCGATCATCACGGTGTTCTCCGGATCGAGCTTCTGGAAGTTCCCCCCCACGGAGGTGAGCTGCGGCGCGCCTATCCCGATGGAGGCGGCCACCGGCATGCCGTGGATATTGCCGGACGGGGAGGTATCGGGCACATTGATATCGGCGTGGGCATCGATCCAGATCACCCCGAGCCGCTTGCCGGCGCCGCGGCAGTAGCCGGCCAGACCGGCGATGGTACCGATCGACATGGAGTGATCGCCCCCCAGCACCAGCGGGAAGGCCCCATCCTTCAGCACACGCTTCACCTTCCGCGCAAGCTTCTCGCAGGCGGCGGTGATCTCCGGCAGATACTTCAGGCGCGGGTCCTGGATGGGGAGCACCTCGGGAACGGCGATCTCGATATCGCCTTCATCGACGATCTCGTAGCCGAGCGCCATCAGCTTCTCGTCGAGATCGGCGATACGCAGTGCCGACGGCCCCATATCGACCCCTCGGCGATCGGCGCCGAGATCCATTGGAAATCCGATCAGATGCACGACGGGGTTGGGACGCACCGCGCGCTTGTTCTGCCTGGAGGACGTTTTCTTTTCAGCCATAGGATGCTGTAGAGAGTGAGTAGATAAAGAGTACGCTGCCGCCGGATATGTTGATACGGATAGTTGATAGCCCGCCGCCTGCGGCGGCGGAGATGGGTAGTTTGTAGCAGGAGGAACGGGAACGCACTGCCAGACGATCACTATCGGTATCGCGTTCCCCTCCGATCCGGCAATGGCCGGCCACTATCTACCAACGCTATCAACAACTACCTGCTGACCGCCGGAGGAATCGGCATAAAGGAGATAAGACGGCTCAGCGTCTGGCGAAGCTCCTTGCGGTGCACGATATGATCGACGAAACCGTGCTGAAGCTGGAACTCCGAGCGCTGGAAGCCCTCCGGAAGCTTTTTCTTGGTCATCTGCTCGATAACGCGCGGCCCGGCGAACCCGATCAGCGCGTTCGGCTCGGCGATGATGACATCTCCCAGCATCGCGAACGATGCGGTGACCCCGCCGGTGGTGGGATCGGTCAGCACCACGATATAGGGGATGCGCTCCTCGGCCAGAATAGCCAGGCGCACGGAGGTCTTCGCCATCTGCATCAGCGAGAGGGCGGCCTCCATCATACGGGCGCCGCCGGAAGCGGTGATGGCGATCATCGGGATGCGCTCGGAGCAGGCGCGATCCACCGCGCGGCTGAACTTCTCCCCCACCACCGAGCCCATCGAGCCCCCCACGAAACTGAAGTCCATCATCGCCAGCGATACCGGCCTGCCATCGATGGCGCCGATGCCGGTACGGAGCGCGTCGTTCAAGCCGGTATCCCGCATCCCCTGTGCCAGACGGCTGGTATACGCCTTCTCATCGACGAAGCCGAGCGGATCGGTGGAGATAAGATCGGCATCGAATTCGACGAACGATCCGGGATCGAGCAGGATATCGATATACTGCTCCGAGCCTATCCGGAAGTGCTTGTTGCACTTGGGGCAGGTATAGAGATTATCCTCAAGCTGCTTCTTGTAGGTAAGCTCGCCGCAGTTGGAGCATTTGGTCCAGAGCCCGTCGGGCATCTCGCGACCCTGCTGATCTTCTATGTTCTTCTTCGAGCGATGGAACCAGGCCATGTCGATTGACGATTTTGGATTGACGATTGACGATTGGGAGGAGCAGCCGGAGCGGCCGGGAATCCGGGAGCCACCGTAGGCTCCGGCCTCTCTCCCTGCTACCTTCCACGTACTTCAAGACAAGTTTTCTGAGATTCCGGGCTAGTGCTGTCGCGGTGCGTGACTCCGCGCCCCCTGCTCCGGCCGGCGGGGCGGGAACTCCCCGCTACATCCTCCCTCCCTTTGCCTTTACAACGGGAGTGAAGTCGCTAATATACAACGGGCGCACGTCCCTGGGCGAAGTACCGGCGCCACGGTAATGAAGGTAGAGGCCGTGGCGTCCCACCGCTTCGGCGGTAAGGCGTTCGGAATCCACCGCCACGCAATCGGTGCAGGAGCCCTCTATTGCGGCCGCGCCGGGTCCGGCGGCAAAGACATTCTCATCCAGGAGCGGGGGAATCTGGACTACCGGGATGGTCTTGGTTTCGGTGAGCTTGCGGAACTCCGGCTGGATCTCGTACAGCCCCGCATACAGCCCGTCGCGGCCGGCCGGGATCAGCGAGACCACGCGGGTGCGATGGCTCACCTTTGCCAGCGAGCGGACGTTGTAGGCGATGGCATCGAGCGTGGGAACCGGGATGATATCGGCCCCGGTAGCCAGCGCCACGCCGATGGCGAAACTGAGGCCGATCCGGATGCCGGTATACGAGCCGGGACCGATCGAGACGGCGAACTGCCTGACATCGGCCGGTTTCAGCTCGGCAACCTCCAGCACCTGCTGGAACAGGTGGGCCAGCAGGCGATCATGCGAGCGCGGCATCTCCACATGAAGCTCCGCGCGGAGCGCATTTCCATCGAAGAGGGCCACCCCGCAGGTATCCCCCGTTGTCTCGATCGCGGCAAGCATGCGTGTTAGTTCTTAGTTCTTAGTTCTTGGTTCTTAGTCCGCCGCCCGTGGCGGCTGTCGATAGTAGTTAACTCAAGTTGCGCGGTAGTGGAGCAGAGCTCTGAGAGGATCTGCTTCGCGCACCCCCAACAATGGGCCGCTCCTACGGAGCTTCCAAACGGATGGCCCCCAGAGGGGGCACCCGTCTGTAGAAAAAGTCCGCTTCTCCAGGATGAAGCTCCGGAGGAGCGCCCCATTCCTCTACCCGGCGTAGGGGCACTCCAGGTGAAATCCGCTCTGGCCGGCGCTGCCGGGCGGCTGATAGGGAGTAACCAGGATTACCGGATCAGAGGGAAGATAGGCAGTTCCGGCTCGTTTGGAATCGCCGTTCACACGCTGAAAGCAATCGATACCCCCGCATTGGATATCCATCTACCCGCCGCCACCTCGCACGGGGTTGAACTCCGCGCGAGCGCTCCCCTGAAGCCCCGAACGCCTGCGTGCAGGCACGTAACCCGATACCAACCATGCAAAAGGGCGATCCCATGCTGCCACGGGGTCGCCCTCAAGCTATAATAGTATCCGATCAGCGGGTTGCGTAAACGTACCGGCCGGCGTTTGTTCCGGCGGCCGAGGCATCACGATGGACGATCTCGATTCTGCGGCTGTTCTCTTCATCGAGCGTTGCGAAGTAGATATCGTAGCGCTCTCCCGGCAGGATCGATTCCGCGTTTTCCGCCCACTCGATCAGTTTGATCGATAAGTTGTCCGACAGCAGGTCGTAGATCCCTGTTTCGATCAGTTCCGCCATCCGTTCGATGCGGTACAGATCGACGTGATAGATCTCGATAGGCCGCCGTCGTCGATCGCTCCCCTGATACTGGTTGACGATCGTATACGTTGGGCTCGAGACGATCTCCTCCACCTTCATCCCCTGACAGATTCCTTTGATAAACTCTGTCTTTCCCGCCCCGAGCTCACCGTAGAAGGCAATGACATCTCCCGGATGAATCCGGGTTGAAAAATCGCTGCCCAACTGGAGTGTTTCCTCCTCGCTGGACGAGGAGTAAATTTCAGTATCCATAGTCATGATCTCTTCGCTACCGACGAAGCATGCAGCATCGGATTCGATTCCGCGGTGAACCGATATTCCTACCAGAATCGGTTCCCGGCCGCCGGGCCATTGTCTAGAGAGGCCCCCGGCCGCCGCGGGTTCGCGATCCGTGCCGGGCTTCCTCGAAGGAGACCGCCGCACCGGATCGTCACATCAGGACGATCAGCGTGGCTTGAGGGTCGCCACCGGGAGTATCATCTCCTCCATCGATATACCGCCATGTTGGAAGCTGTCGCGGTAATGATTGAGGTAATAATGATACTCGGTCGGGTAGACGAAGTAGTAATCCTCCTTAGCTATTACATAATCGATCATCATCCCGCGTCGCGGGAGTTTGTAGTCGGCCGCATTGCGGACGTACACAGCAAACTTTTCATCCACCTTGACGTTTCTGCCGTACTTATATCGCAGATTCGTCGAGGTCTCGCGGTCGCCGAGAGCCTTCGCTCCGCGCATGCAGCGGATGGCACCGTGGTCGGTAGTGAGGATGATTTGGGCATTTTTCACCCCCGACAACGTCCGCAACATACCATAGAGAC
Organism: Candidatus Kapaibacteriota bacterium; assembly: GCA_048594725.1. Classification (GTDB taxonomy): domain Bacteria; phylum Bacteroidota; class Ignavibacteria; order OLB7; family OLB7; genus JAFDZV01. The sequence goes on along the minus strand of JBMDXA010000010.1, from coordinate 3,038 downwards.
TGGAATGCTCGAACCAACTACGCGTAAGCGAGCGATAGGCCGACTCATCCGGAGCGATCTCCTTGAGAATCGGGTAGTCGCTGCGCGAGTGCGCCATCATATCGACGGCGTTGACAACCACGGCGGTAAGCTGTGATTGCGTATAGCTCATGATCTCGGACTCGATCTTCTTGCCGAAATCGGTATCGATGATCTTCACATACCGGATGCCGCTGCGCAGCGGGATGCGCTTGCGCTGAAGCAGCTTCTCCAGCAGTTCCTTCTCGTACTTGTTCTGAGAGTGATCGTCATCGTTGCCGGCCTGCCAGAGATCCGGGTAATGGTTCTCGATCTCCGACGGGAACAGCCCCGCGAAGATGGCGTTCCGCGCATACGGGGTGGCCGTGGGAAGGATGCCGTAGTAGTGATCGCGCTGGATATGGAAATACGTGCTCAGCATCTCCTCCATCACCAGCCACTGGTCAAGCCGCATGCAGTCCACCACGAACAGGAACACCGGGCCGGAGTCCTTCTTGACGGCCGGCAGCACATATTCGTTGACGATATCGGTGCTCAGCAGCGGACGATCCTTGGTATCGGGATCGAGCCAGCTCTTATAACTTTTCTCGATGAATTTGCCGAATTCAGCGTTCGCGTCCCGCATCTGGTCGGCCAGGGTCTGCTCGAATCCGAGCCCCCGGTGGCGGTCGAACTCCAGCTCCCAGACGCTCAGCTTGGAGTAGAGTTCCACCCACTCCTCCCAGCTCATCGGGCTCATCAGCTGTACGGCGATCTGGCTGAACTCCTTGGTGTAGTCGCGCGAGACGTAATCGGCCTCGATTCGTTTCCCTTCCAGGAACTTCTTGCAGGCCAGGAGGATCTGTGTGGGGTTGACCGGCTTGGTGAGGTAATCGGAAATGCGGCGGCCGATGGCCTCGTCCATAACCGACTCGGCCTCGTTCTTGGTAACCATTACAACCGGGAGCGAGGAGTCAAGCTCCTTGATCTCGGCCAGCGTCTCCAGACCGGTCATGCCCACCATCGATTCGTCCAGGAAGACGAGGTCGAACGGCTGTTTCTTGACCAGCGCGATGGCATCTTCACCGTTGGTAACGGTATCGACGTTATAGCCTTTCGCTTGGAGAAGCTTGATGTGGGGGCGCAACAAGTCGATCTCGTCGTCCACCCAGAGTATCTGCCAGGAATTCTTCATGTGTCGAATATCTTTTGCACCATGACGAGCGGTCACGGAATAACTGATTCGCTAAGAGAAGTAAACCGTAGCAAGTTTCCGGCCCTTTTCGGCTAGGAAGGGACCTGTGTGCAAAAGACTCCTGATTCTGAGTAGTTCGTTTTGACGATCGCCGGAGATCAAAATAGCGCTTCGGAGCGATTCCGCAACGGGGTAGTAATTTTCATCGTACGGTTCCCGTCGCTGCTTCTATATTGCCCGATCATCCCCGTTCAGGGGGCCGGCCAGCGGCAGGGCCCGTTACTACCGGCACTTAGACCAGACGTTCGATCCCCGTGCGACATTTGCTACGCTCCCTGCTTCTTTTTGTATCGCTCCTGGTTCCGCTCGCCGAATCGGCCGCGCAGAGCTCCGCCTGGTGGTATCCGCGCGGCAATCCGCTTGGCACCCGGAGCAATCCCGAGCCAACCGCCCAGGGGATCGATTCGGCCGATCTGGTGGTGAAATGGCGCTCCCCCCTGCTGAAAAACTCCCCAACCATCCTGGTGGGCGCCATCCGCACCGCCTTCTCCGGCGACCGCCATCAGCAGGTGGTGGGGCTTGCCGGCGATATCCTTTTCATCCTCTCGGATTCCGGGGTGGCCGAGAAGCGCTACGACTACAGCCCCGATCTGGCGGGCATGGCTCTGACGCTCACCGGGCTGTTCAATCCGCTGGGAGGGATCAATCCCACCAATCCGGGCGGCACCCCCAACCTCCCCAACAGAATCGGTATCGGTGCCCGCCCGCTCACGCCGGATGTGCGCCCGCTGCGCGGAGCCCTGGCCGACAGCTCCGGCACCATCCGATCGACGATCCCGGTAGCCGAGCTTGCCGGTGCCACCAATGCCGACAAGGTGGCCGGCGTCTACCCGGTTGCCGCCTATAGCGGCGGCGTGCTGGTGGCGGTCGATCAGAACACGTTCACCGCAACCGGCGTCGATACGACCATCAACAGCATCAGAAAATTTTCGGTGGGAGGCCAGGGGGAGGTCACCTTTCAATGGAGCTACCCGATAGCCCCCGGCACCTACCCGCAGTCCCCTTCGTTCCTCCCCGATCCGGCCTCCCCGTCGGTGCTCCAGATCGGCGTCTCCACGTCGTCGTATCCGGTTAGAGCCGATGTGATCCCCGCATCCGGACGGCGCACGTTCACCGATACGATGTACTCGGTGCAGATCGACGACCGGGGCAACAACGCGGTGCGCCACTACGCCACCCTGGCCGTGACCCCGCCGGGCTTTCCCCAGCGGCGCTCGCAGGGGGCGGCGCACAGCTACTTCATGGCGATGAGCGAACCGCAGGGAGGAGAGGAGAATTTCCGGGTCGTCACCGAGAATCATGACGCCGCCCGCCCCGGCAGACCCCGTCTCTGGCTGGTACCCGCCGCCGCCAACGGGGAGAACCCCGACAGCATCTATGCGGCGTTCACCCCCTGGCGGCTCCTGCAGCGGGAGGATCTGGGGCTGACGATCGTTGCGGCCGATATCGACGGGAACGGCAGGGACCGGAGCATCCCGGACAACGGGCGGGCCTACTATATCAATAATCCCGCCGACGAGCTTATCGCCGCCTACGCCGATCCGGCCGGAGGGGATCTGGAAAGCAATTACCTCTTCGCCCTGCGCCGCGATCGCAGTGCCGCCGGCGGGGGACGAGAAACGTTCGGCCTGGAGCCGTTCATCCAGTATCCGTTCCAGGGAAGGCTGCTGGCCGCCGGCGACCTGATAGGCGATGCCACGCTGCGCAGGGAACTGGTGATCGCCTACCGCGATACCGTCAGGATTCTCCAGCTCCGCGATTACGACCATCGCGCATTCAACCGGCT
>JBMDXA010000001.1:0-22195 GCA_048594725.1 Candidatus Kapaibacteriota bacterium | reverse complement strand
ACTCTAAAATCCAAAATCTAACATCGCAAATCCCCACAATCCCCTCCCTCTGCCCCCAATCCAAAAACTAAAACCGCAAATCCAACATCTCGCCCTTTTTCCCCGAAGAAACCACGGCCGCATCCCCTTCCAGGGAGACATCGGTGATACGATCGCCGTCGCGGCGGAAATCCACGTGCAGGACGCCGCCGCTGGAGGTGGTGACCGCGATGGGAGGTTTCAGGCCATAGAGCGTGGAGGCAACCATCGCCGATGAGATGGCGCCGGTGCCGCATGCGCCGGTTTCGGCCTCCACCCCCCGCTCGTAGGTGCGCAGCAGGATGCCGCTACCGTCCGGCAGGATCTCCACGAAATTGGCATTGGCGCCGCCGGGGGCGAACTCGGCGTGGTTGCGCAGCTCGCTCCCCCAGCGGTTCAGATCCAGCCCGGCGATATGCTCCAGCCCCGGCTCCGCCGCGTCATCGATGAAGAGGATGGCATGCGGCGTCCCCACATCGGCGTAGCTGCATATGCGGGGGGAACCGAACAGAGGGAGGGGAAAGCGAAGACGGAACAGGCGCGGATCGGGGAAGGAAACCTTTACGCCGCGATCGGTCAGCATCGCCGTATAGGGAACTCCGGCGTTGGTGAAGGTGATGGCGGAGGGATCAGCCACCAGACCGAGATCGTACGCGAAGCGCACCGCGCAGCGTCCGCCATTGCCGCACATCATCCCGGTGGAGCCATCACGGTTGAAATAGCGCATCTCGAAATCCCCGCTCTCCCACGCCTCCACGGCGATCAGCCCATCGGCCCCGCCATGCTGGTGGCGCTCGTCGCAGAGCGCCGGGACGAGCGAGGCCAGATCGGTACCGGCCGGCAGCTCCCGGCCATCCAGCATGATGAACGTATTCCCCGCCCCCGACATCTTCGTATAGTTGAAGGTTTCCATAGATGCAAGATAGCTCCAAAACGCACCGGGGGCGCATCGCTGCTCCCCCGGTTGCCGGCCGGCAGCGCTCCCGGCGGCCGGTATACGGTTATGTTCTCATCGTTGCTACTGCCGCACGACCTTCATCATCCGGCTCTCCTCTCCCACCTGCATCCGCAGCAGATATACTCCCGGCGGAAGCTCCCGCAACGAGAGTTCGCGGCTGTAGGAGCCGGACTGCACGCCATCGTCCAGCCGTATCAGGATCTCGCCGCGCATGCCGGCAAGCTCCAGCGTCACCCGGACCGGCCTCTCCAGATCCAGCCGGAGCGAAAGATGATCCGCCGTGGGATTGGGAGCGACCACCACATTCCCCGTGATGACCGCATCCTCCACCCCGAGCGTTCCCACCTCGAACGGCAGCGAGGTGATGGTATCATTCTCCAGCACAGTGCTCACCGTGTAATCGCCGGCGCTCGTGACGCGCCAGGTTCCAGCGGTAGCCCCGGGAATCGGCTCGCCATTGAAGTTCCACTGGTAGTTCAGGGCGGTGCTCGCCACCAGTTCATCCCCGGCGCGGGTGATCGTGGGGAGCGATCCGGCATCTTCATACTCCATCAGCACTTCCACCGAGCGGCGGTTGTCGAACTGGGCGTTCTGCCCCGAGATGGCAAGCACCCGGATATAGGTTCGTCCCCGCATCCTGACCGGCACCGAGACGGTCTGGAAGAACCGGCGTGCTTCTATCATTCCGGGTCCCGCCGTGCTCCGGCCGGTGGCAAGATCGATGAAATCGCACTCGCGGATCGCCTCCTGGCGCTCGGTCCAGCCGCCGGTGATGATGATCCTGTTTTCAGCGATCTGGGCCTGCCCGTGCCAGAACCGCCCAACCGTCATCCCCGCCGCTGCGGTGAAACCGGTCCCGCTCCAACGGAGCACATCGGCAGAAAGCTGGAACGGGGCATCCTGCATCGCCCCGCCGGTGACGATCACATCGCCGTTCCAGAGCGTCATCAGCTGCGGAGCATTGATCGCCGTGGAGAGCGTGCTGATCTGATTCCATCTGTTCAGGCTGCGATCGTACTCGTAGACGTTGGGACTGCGGAAGCTGTTGGTCCCTCCCTCCCGTCCGGAGAGCGCGAGGATGCGCCCATCGGGAGTGCGGGCCGTCACGGGGGTATTGACCCTGTGCGGATAATCGGCGATCTGGCGGCTGGTGCCGGTGCGGATGTTGAAGATCTCCGCGGTCGCCATCGAGGAGAGATCTTCGTGACGGCCCCCGATCACCAGGAACTCGTCATCGCTGATGAAGCAGGCCGCGTGTTGCCGGCGCGGCACCTTCAATTCCCCGATGGTCCGCCAGCTTCGGGTGCGGCGGTTGTAGAGTTCCACCGATTTCGTCAGGCGCCACCCATCGGCGGAGACCCCGCTGATGGCGACGACGCTGGAATCGGGAGCCAGCAGAAAGACCGCTTCGGCGTGCGGAACGTTCATCGCCCCGGCACGGGTGATCCTCCCGCTCTTCGCATCGATCACCTCCGACGATGCGGTGGGAACGCTTCCGGAGATCGGCACCCCATCCGGGCCGAAGCCGCCATCACCGTACCCGCCGGCCACCAGTATACGGCCATCGCCGATAGGCACCGCTCCGAAGAAATTCCGGCCCTCGTGCAGCCGGCCGAATCGTGCCCATTCCTGCTGCTGGGCCTGGAGCCCGGCCGAAGCCGAGACCACCAGCGCCAGGCAGAGGGCCGATAGTGTCCGATAAGATTGTAGCATGGTGTTTTCCTTTAAAAGGATGATTGTAATGAAAACACCCTCGACGTCAGAGCTGCATCATAGAACATTTACCGTGGCCGAACAACGGCAAACCGGCCCCCCGTGTTCCATACGGCGCCGCCGATGAAACATTCATGCGAATGCACGGAGACGATGGAGGGAGCCGAAGGAGATGTATCTCCCTGGCGCTCTCGGATCGCAGGTTCCGGCATCACCGCCTCACTGATCCTCCCGGCACTCTCCGGCGGTTTGCATCGTCCTCCGATACCATCTCCTCCCCGCATGCATTTCGCTCGCACGGGGGAGCATCTTTCGTATCTTTCACACTCCGTTGCACGGCGCTCCCCGCAACAGCCGTTTCTTCCGTGCGGCACGATCATGCTTGTCTCAGGCTCAGCTCGCTCATGCTCTCATCCCCCGCTATGATGCGTCTTGTTCCCGCACTGCTCCTCTTTCTGGTCGCAGCGGCGATTGCCACCGCACAGCCCGAGGCCGATCCCAGCGGTATCCTCATCGATGCCACGTTCGTAACCTGTACCGATACCACCGAGTCGCTCCTGGTGCTTCGCGATGGCAGGGCCATCTACGCCCATGGCAAGCAGGGCTCCTCCCTGACGATAGCCGGGGCGCTGCTGAACGATCTGAAGCGGGTGGTGGACAGCGCCGAATCGGTGGTGGGGACCGAGGGGCTGGATAGCTGCAATACGCTCGGGGTGATCCTGGACGGCCCCCGGTATCTCCTCATCAATCCCAAACGCCCCGCCGTGGAGGTACGCAACCTCTACAGCCGGCTGGAGCGGCTCCGGGTGTTCGCACGGCGGCGGATGGAGGGGACGATCGACAAGTTCACCGAGAAGCTGGAAGGGGGACCGGATTCCACCCTGCTGACCCTCCCCTCGGTTGCCCCCTCGGAGATCCGGCGCAAGGTGCGGCTCTCGCCGGTAGCCAAGGAATGGCGCTGCGGCGGCACCGTCACCGTGGCGGCGATGATAACCTATCAGGGGAAGGTGCACCAGGCGTTCGTACGGGATGTGCGGGCCCGTGGCAAATGCGCCTCCATCCTCTCCACCATGGCCCTGCGCGCGGTGCTGCTGTCGAACTTCGAACCGGCCACCAGAGACGGCAAGCCGGTGGTCTCCTGGATCGAGATCGAGGTCCCGTTCTCCCGGCCGAAGTAGATGGGGAGGGGGAATTTTCGATTTTAGATTTTGGATTTTCGATTGGGAGAGAGAGGGGGGATTGAGGAGATTTTCGATTGCCGATTTTGGATTTTCGATTGAGGGAGAGGGGAGGAGGAGATTTTCGATTTTGGATTGGCAACTATATACTTGAGCGACCCTGAGTAGGCACTCTCGGAAGAACCCCGCGCAAAGCCGCGAAGGCGCAAAGAAGAGGTCTTTCTTTTCGCCTTAGCGGCTTCCCGTGATGCATCTGGCATGCTTGGGTCTATCAGGTATATAATCGCCTTTGGATTTTCGATTGGGGAGAAGTGACCGGAGTGGCGGTTCGTGATAGGAGGTACCATCTCCCACTGCAATGCATCCCCTGTCCTGCAATCTCTCCCCCTCCGCTCCAGCCCACCTGGCTTCCAGGCTCTTCTCCGCTCTCCGGCTTCTTCCTTCGCTTGGCTCTTTCTTCCTTCGCGTGACTCTTCCTATCTTGGTGGTTCTATGAAATCCGCTATCCCTACTCTCGGCATTCTCGGCGGCGGGCAGCTTGCCCGCATGACCGCCTACGCAGCGTTCCGTCTCGGCATGCGCGTACATATCATGGAACGCACCGCCGGCTCGCCGGCAGGGCAGATCGCGCACAAGGAAGTGGTGGGCGATCCCTCCGATCACCGGTTGCTGCTGGAGTTTGCGGCCGAGTGCGATGCGGTGACGCTGGAGAGCGAGTTCATCAACGAACGGCATCTGGCGGCGATCGAGTCTGCCGGGGAAGCCCTCTATCCCCGCGCCGGCTCCGTGGCGAAAATTCAGGACAAGCTCCTCCAGAAGCAGACCCTTCAGGATGCTGGCGTGCCGGTGGCTCCGTTCGAGGGGGTTGATACCCCGGAAGCTGCGCGGGACTTCGGCGACCGCTACGGCTATCCCTTCGTGCTGAAGACACGGCGCAACGGCTACGATGGCTACGGCAATGCCACCATCCGCTCCGCCGGGGATATCGAGGAGGGGTGGAAGAAGATCACCAGGGGGGATGCGGAGATGGAGCTGTACTGCGAGGCGTTCGTGAACTTCACCAAGGAGCTGGCCGTGATGGTGACGCGCGGACGGGAAGGGGAGCTGGCAATGTATCCGGTGGTGGAGACCGTGCAGCAGAACCATATCTGCCATTACGTAAGCGCCCCGGCGGAGGTCCGGCCGGAGGTTGCGGAGATCGCCCTGGACTATGCCCGCCGCAGCGTGGAGGCGATCGGCGGCGTGGGGATCTTCGGCATCGAACTCTTTCTGGCGGAGGATGGAGCAGTGCTGGTCAACGAGATGGCCCCGCGTCCCCACAACAGCGGTCATTACACGATCGAGGGGACGGTGATATCGCAGTTCGAGAACCATGTGCGCGCGGTGATGGGCTGGCCGCTCGGCTCTACCGGGCTTCGTGCCCCCGGCGTGGCGATGGTGAACATCCTGGGCGACCGCGCAGGCAGCGGCGGCCTCTCCGATTACAGTGCCCCATTGAGCGATCCCCGGGCTCATCTCCATATCTATGGCAAGGCGGAATCCCGTCCGGGACGGAAGATGGGGCATATCACCCTGCTGGCCGATACGCCGCAGGAAGCGCTTGCGGCCGCGCTTGCAGCGGCACGGACCGTCGGGTTTGCCCCGTAGGCGTTCCCCTGGCTGCTAGCCGCGTTACGAACAGTTCCGGCGCGTGTCTCCTGATAGTTGAGTGAATACCCATCAGGATGGAGAATGCGCCGTGACGATACTGCGATACATACGATGCGCCCTGGTACTGCAAATGCTCTGGCTCGGCATAGGATGCTGTTCGGAGAGGCATACCACCCTCTACGACTGGACGGGAATGGAGGCGGTGAACCTGGACAACACCGGACTGGTACCGGCGGAATCATCCGCCTCCGGTGTTCCAGCCGCAGCATATGGCATCAGGGCGAAGATCTCCCGCATCGAGAGCCCCGCAGCGCGCACCCCGCTGTTTCCAACGGCATCGGCCTGCGAAGGCGTGTATTACCACATCAACCGCGATACGCTCCTGTCGCTTCAGATTCATGCGATAGCCGATACGGCAGATCAGCCACGCGATGTCACCGATGACTTTCGGGTACTGGTGCCGTATCAGAACACGTTCTCCGATAAGATCCTCACCATCCCGGCGATGATAGAACGGGAGCAACGGGGAGCGGCAACCATCAACGATCGGATCGATTTCATCAGAACCGAGCACACGCTCCCCTCCCCCGGCATCCGCTTCATCGTCACCATGAAACTGAGCGGAGGAAAGACCTTCGCCGATACCACAGCGGCGATAGCGCTCATCTGATGATGAAGATATCCTCCATAGCAGCGCTCATCTGGATGCTGGCCGCAACACCCGGCCAGGCACAGAGTGACAAGGGGACCAGCCGGCTTTCCGTCGGGGTCGCTCTCGGCGCATCGTTCCCTTCCGGCAACAGAGCAGCGGCTCCCGGAGACCCGATCTACGTGTTCGACGAAGCCACCACATGGGCCACGTTCGCCATGACGGCCAGCTACAGGCTCACCTCCGATCTGGCAGTGGAGCTTACGATCGAGAGTCCTGTTGCAGAGAACCGGGAGACGGCCTCGAGGATACAGCGCGAACGCATCGAAGCGGCCTATCCGGACTATCTGATCGAATCGAGTCATATGGTGGATCTGCCGGGGCTTCTGCTGCCATCGATCGGTCTCTCCTACCGCTTCCGGTTCGGCGGTCTGTCGGTAGAGCCGGGTCTCCATGCAGCGTACGGCATGGTCGAGGCGGCCAATCTTCCCATCCAGTTGAAGAAAAAGGGAGCCAACGATTACCGCAGCATCATCCATGAAACCAGAGGAGGAGAGGCATTGATGCCGTTTCCCTCGCTGGTCTGCCGATATACCTTCAAGGAAGATGAACACCGTTACGGTGTCTATCTCCGGGCAGCGTACTTCAGCACCTCGTTCGATACCCCGTATACCACATCCGAGGAGAGCCTGCATGCTCCCCCCAGCACCAGATCGTTTACCACGCACCACTCCTTCCAGGCGCTGCATGTCGCTCTCGGCATCCATGTGTCCTCTCCTATGCTATGGCCGTGAACAATCGTTCCGGCGGGCGCACGGCCAGGTTTTCCCATCGTCCCTCCAGCCATATGCGCTCTTGGCCGGACCACCATTCTTCGCTATATTTGGGCCTCTCCGCTCCCGCATGGGGCGGCGCATAGGGTTCCGTAGTTCAGCTGGACAGAACGCAAGTTTCCTAAACTTGATGTCGCAGGTTCGAGTCCTGCCGGGACCACTTCAAACCGCGATTTCGCAAAGATTTCGCGGTTTTTTATTTCTGGGGGATAGATTGGGGGACAGATTTACTCTTTAGACTCCACCCTTTCATCACTATACTAAAATCATGGAGTTTATACTTACCTATGAAGGGCCCTTGATAGCCAATAGGTCTCCTAAAGACAAACAGATGCTTAGAAAGCACTTTCACCGTCAGCTAGCTACTCTTTGGCAACAACACCCTCTTAAGTCTCAGCAATACTTACGCGAAAGGGTCCAAGGCCGCGAAAAGGAATGTCTACGCTCAATCATATAGGTCCTTTTGAAATTGTTCCGTTAGCAAGCGAGAGGATGAACCTCATTGCTGAGCTATACATAACATTTCTTCGGCCAGAGGAACCAGGTTCTATTATATCACAGGGGGAAGATATAGATAACCGGCTCAAAACGCTCTTTGATGGTCTAAGGATGCCCAAGGATCATAGCGAGCTCTCCTCTGATCAGGCCCTTAATACACCTGCCATGAATGAAGTTCCCTTCTACTGCTTACTTGAGGATGAGAACTTGATTACTAAAATCCAGGTTGAGACTCAACGATTACTTACCCCAGCACCTAGAAAAGCGAGTGTTCTACTAGTCATCAAAGTCGTTACTAAGGGTACAGCGGTTACTTGGAAGAACTTATCCCTCCTATGATAGTTTGCATGGCTACCAACTTTTGGAATAGAAAAGGCAGGAAGCAGCCCTATCAGGACAAATTTATTGACCGAGCTCGTCATTATGGAGTGACTATCGACAGCAAGAAGCATCATAATCGACACTGAATAGAATATTCTAAGGCTCAGAGAGCACAGAATCTTTTATAGTTCAGTCCATTGCATTTCCTAAAGTTAAAGCCTACATTTGAACACCTTACATCTACTCTAGAGATAAGCTAGTAGTTCCTAGCGAACTCTAGAAGGTAGGATTGAAGACGCTTTGTTTCAAAGTTGCAGGCGAGTAAGACATGGGGTAACTTCCTTTGGAAGAGCATACTTTCACTTTCATCGATAACATTGATGCCACGAGCTGATTTCTATACGGTAGATCTCTTTGCAGGTGCCGGAGGGCTGACCGAGGGTTTCCATCAAGCTGGATTCAAGCCTATACTTGCCACTGATTTCGACCCGCACGCGGCCCAATCGTTCCGGTACAACTTTCCAGGCACTGAGTTTATTGAGAAGCCGATTGGTGATATCACCTCTCAAGAGCTGCTAAGTAAGTCAGGTTTGCGCCCGGGTGAGTTGGATTGCTTGCTGGGTGGTCCCCCATGCCAAGCTTTCAGTGTATACAATCACAAACGTGGTTTCCATGATGAGAGGTCGGGTCTCTTCCGTGAATATCTCCGGGTAGTGGAACTTCTCCTTCCGAAAGTGGTTATAATGGAAAACGTCACAGGAATCACATCACTAGATTCCGGAAGGGCTGTCGAAGAGATACATGCACGTCTGACCGAACTCGGCTATCATGTCGAACATAGGATTCTTCTTGCAGAAGAGTATGGAGTACCACAGGAGCGCCGTCGGATTTTCTTTATCGGTTCGCGAATTGGGCGCATTCCTTGGCCTGAACCGACTCATGGCAATCAAAAAGACCTTCTCTCTCTGAACCTTTGCCCGCTGGTTACAGTCGAAGATGCCATAGGTGATCTTCCAGTACTGGAATTGGGCGATGGAACCGATGAAGGTGTGGAGTACGGCTCCATTCCTGCCAGCCCTTATCAGGAACTTATGCGAATCAATAGCGATTTGCTGACCAACCATGCGGCACCCAAGCTTTCCCCTGTCAACATTGAGCGGATGAAATATATCCCTGCTGGAGGTAGCTGGCGAGATTTACCATTTGAGCTTCTTCCAGCAGGTATGAAAAAGGCAAAACGGTCAGACCACACGAAACGGTATGGGCGATTAACATCTGACGGCTTGGCTAGCACTATTCTGACGAAATGTGACCTTCATTGGGGTGCTTATATCCATCCATCCCAAAACCGTACACTGACAGTACGTGAGGCGGCTCGGTTTCAGTCGTTTCCTGATCGATTCCGTTTCTTAGGATCACGAGTTGAGCAATATCGGCAAGTAGGAAATGCCGTTCCCCCATTGCTTGCCCGTGCAGTCGCAGACGCTGTCAAGAAGGTGCTTGCTAATGATGGAAAGCCTGTAAAGCAAAGGAGAACCGCTGTTGTCTGCTGACCCATTCCGAATCGTGGCCGAGATTTTGGGGGAGCCCGCATCGCTTATGACCAATCCAGCCAATGCGGATTATCAGTGCCCATTTCTCGATAGACAATGCACTAAGTTCAGCCATAGTATGACTGGCCCTTATCCTGTATGTTCGATTCATCGCCGCAGGCCAGGCAAACTACCAATCTGTGCATGTCCTAACAGGTTTCTTGAGGCTGATATTATAGGCGATGTACTCCGGGAATGCTGGACCGGACCTCCACCAGTTAATCCCGTTGGTCTGTATGAAATACGAATGGAGAAGTTTGGCAAAGTAGATCTAGTAATAGCCGATATTGATAAGGAGCGGGGCCTTGTAAGAGAGTTCATCAGCGTCGAAGTCCAAGCTGTAGATATAACTGGTACGGTCCTACCAGCATACGAATCTATTATCCACCGTATGCCCCTCGCTGTAGGACCCTCATACGGCTTCAATTGGGCAAACGTTCGGAAGCGGTTTGTTTCTCAGTTAGTGGCAAAGGGTTTCTATCATCACCATTGGGGAACCCGTATTGTTGCTATACTTCAGACAGATATGTTTGATGAGATGCAAAAGCATGCGAAAGTTCCTACAGTTGCCATAGAGGAAGCAAACATTGTCTTTCTGCTATATCAGTTCGTTTGGAACGAAGATCATTGGACTATGCAGCTTGATAGGGTAGTCCCAACAACCCATGTCAATGTAATGAACGCAGTGATATACGAACGCCCGCCAAGCCGAGCAGCCTTTGAGTCCAGAATTATGGAGCGATTTATATCATCCTAAAGCTGCTGTACTTCAGTGGTATTCTATAAATACTACAGATCCGGCTTGAGCTAACAGGCCCCTTGGCAAAACCATCTCACACGTATTAGGGCGCGGCACCGGGAAACAACTCCAGCATAGTGGTACATCAGTTGAGACGGTTAAACTCTCATGAAAGAGTATCGACCGAGATCCCCTGATGAGATAAGCCGGAATATGTCCGCCATCCGGTCAACCGGAAACCGGACTGAAACGGCGCTACGCAAGCATCTTCATGCGATGGGCTTCCGCTATAGGAAGTATGCTCCTGGCTTGCCTGGCCGCCCTGATATCGTATTCCCCACAGAAAAGATTGCCGTCTTTGTTGATGGTGATTACTGGCATGGCCGGAAAGTCCGGGAGGAAGGGATTGAAGCATTTGAGGCACAACTCAAGACCCAAAACAACCGTTCGTACTGGTTAGAGAAGATGCGGCGAAACATTGCCCGGGATGATTACGTTACATCATCTTTGAAAGAACTTGGATGGACGGTGATACGATTCTGGGAAAGTAATGTTAAGAAGAACATCGATGGTACCGCAGCACAAATAGCCGCTATCGTCCGCGAGAAGCGCATCCCCTCCCGGAAAGATTGAGTTGTGAAAGGCCGTCGTTAGTTGAGTTAACGGCGGCCTTTCTTATGAACTCACCTATAATATCTACCCATTACTACGGCTTTTCCGACCGCCCAGAACAAACTAGCTAATCTATTATGTCGTTGTAGCTCAACTGGTTACCTGCCACCTAGAGAGTGTTATGAACAAAGTGGGCTAAAATGCTGAACTTCTGGTATGCGAACCCAGAAGCCAGCCAAGCCAAGAGTCAACCGAGGTTATCCCAGCGATGTCAGCGAGGAGGAATGGGCACTCGTTGCTCCGTACCTGACGCTCATGACAGAAGATGCGCCTCAACGCGAGTATCCACTGCGCACGGTCTTCAACGCCCTGCGATGGATCGTTCGTGCTGGTGCTGCTTGGCGCATGATGCCGAATGACCTGCCACCGTGGCAGAGCGTCTATCAACAAACCCAGCGATGGATCGCCTCCGGTGTCTTTGAACAGATCGTTCACGATCTGCGTGCAGTGCTGCGCTTTATCGAAGGACGAGCCACGCAACCAACGGCTGCCATCTTCGATAGCCGCACCCTGCAATCGACACCGGAAAGCGGGGCACGTGCCGGCTACGATGCAGCCAAGCGGCGCAAGGGCTCGAAGGTGCATATGGCCGTTGATACGCTCGGGTTGTTGCTGGCCTTGCACGTCAGCCCAGCTAATCAGCAGGATCGCTCGCAGATCGAAGAACTTGCCCGGAAGGTACAAGAGGTCACCGGTGAGTCGGTCGAGCTGGCCTACGTTGACCAAGGCTACACTGGAGCCAATGCTCGAGAAGCAGCTGAGCGGCACGGGATCATGCTGGAGGTTGTCAAGCTGGCAGAGGCAAAACGCGTTTTGGCGTTGCTGCTACGGCGCTGGGTTGTTGAACGGAGCTTTGGCTGGCTAGCCCGGTTCCGGCGTCTAGCGCGAGATTATGAGCGATTACCACAGACATTAGCAGGAATGAATGTGCTTGCGTTTCTCATCCTTATGCTACAACGCCTCGGTGATATCATTATTTCTGCCCGAATTAATGCATAACACCCTCTAGAGACCGGGCCGCCCTGTTATATTTATCCACTGCCCGCTTACGAACATTCATCTTCTCCGCAATCCGGCTGAGTGTTCCTAGATCTCCTTTTCTCCTCCGCTTCTGTACCGCTTGGCGCTCCACACCATCTTCACGAGCTATCTCTGCGAGAATTCCACGATACGGATGACAACGAAAATCGATGGTTCTGAGCTTTTGTGTATTTATACTACAATGATGATAAGATTGATAGATGGGCAACCTTCAGACCCTCACCAGCGTTTTCCTTGAAGATGGGTAGATCCGCTCTGTGGAGACTAAACATCCTCCATTAAGATAGGATTGTCCTTCAAAGCCAAGTATAAAATAGGATACAATGGAGATGGCAACCTACCCTATTGGCTAATTAACGTAAGAGATCTGGCGATTCGCCACATTTCCTGCCACACCAACAGCTCTATCGCCCTACAACCCTTAGTGTATCTAGTTTTGCGGCAATCCTCATTAGTCCTGCCGAACCACCTAGGGATTACCACCCTGAACAGCACAATCTCGCATGAGCCAGGGAACCCGCAAATCATGCGGGTTTCTTCGTTTCCACCCTCTTTAGTATTCTGGAGCATTGTTGGTTTACGGGGATGAAGCAACCATCAAGGAATCGGTTGGTAAGGAGAAAACGGATATCATCCTCATTGATCCAGCGAATACGGAACCGGGAGGAGAGAATAGAGGATGACCATAACGATCGATCACATCGCCGGCCCGGAGGATCTGGCGGCCGTCCGGATGCTGTTCCGGGAATATGCGGATACTCTGGGGGTCAGTCTGGAGTCGCAGAACTTCGCGCAGGAGCTGGACGCCCTTCCGGGCAGCTACGTGCCCCCTGCCGGATGCCTGCTGCTGGCACGGGCCGACCGGGAGCCGGCCGGTGTAGTGGGACTGAAGCCGCTGCCGGATGGCACATGCGAGATGAAGCGGCTGTATGTGCGGCCGCAGTATCGCAGTCTCCGGCTCGGGCGGGCGCTTGTGGAGCGGCTTATCGGCGAGGCACAGGGACTCGGCTACAGCAGGCTGCGCCTGGATACGCTGCCGCACCGTATGGCGCCGGCGGTGGCACTCTACGAGAGCCTGGGATTCAGGAGGGTTCCGGCGTACTGGAACAATCCGCTGGAAGGAGCCGAATATATGGAACTGAATCTCTAGCGCGGGGTGCACGGTCGCACGTCGGCGATACTTCCCTCATCATTCCGCATCCTGATCGGCCGGGTAGGCTCCGGCTATCCAGTGCCATGATGATACGAGAACGAAACGCCGAACGGGCGGCAACCTCCAGTTGCGCCCGTTCGGCAAAGAGATACGATAGATATATTCCCCGTGGAATGTATCGAACGAGTACATGATACGATCGCCATGCCGGTACGGACCGATCAGCGACCGCCACTACACCGATACGGCAGCGCCACTATCGATCTCAGGCATTATCATGCACCGCGCGATTATCAGCACGGCCGCACGTAAATGAGAGGGCAGCCGTTTGCATCGTAGGTGATGCGGATCACCAGGCAGCAACCGTTGGCGTTGTACTGGAGCGGATTGTTATACGATGCAAATGGCCCGAACGGCGCATTGATCGACGCTCCGAAAAATACCGACGACGGAGGGCAGGCCCAGGGAAGCGGGAACGTGGTGAGGCCGTTGGCAACGATATTCGCCGGCGGCGGAAATCCATTTCCCCAGATAGTATGGACATTGAACGGAAGACAGCTGGCTGGCACAAGGCAATCGACTGAGTAGGTGCAGCAATTCTGGTTCTGCTGCGCCATCGCCTCCTTCGTGGTGGCGGTAAACGACATCATCAATCCCACCAGCATAATAGCCAGCGTCGACAACAATGTTCTTCTTCTCATAGGTGATGCTCCAATATTGAGGATGAATAGTGAACACGGGGGATGGACAAAATTATCTCCCTGCAAGCCCCCGCAACAGTACATCATCGTGTACGGTACATGATGATGTACCCGTCACCCTCGCCGCGCGAGGAGCGCCACAGACTTATTTTAATGGGAGGTCATTCGTTTCAGGGAACACCCCTCATGGAATTCCGCAGGCGTTCCCCGCAACGCGCGCTCCGGCGGCCATGCTGGCCCAATCGGACTGATGGTGGTAGATTACGGTCCCGACTGACCGAGCATCTACGAAGTTCAATACAATCATGGAATTCAATCTCGACACCTCGGTGGAAATTCTCCGGCGTACGCCGGCAACGCTCGATGCGCTTCTGCGCCCCCTTTCCGGCGCATGGATCTATCCGAACGAAGGGGGAGACAGCTGGAGCCCCTACGATATCGTGGGACATCTCATCCAGGCGGAGGAGTATAACTGGGTACCCCGCGCAAAGGTCATCCTGGCCGATGGCGAGGCGCATCCGTTCGAACCGTTCGACCGGTTTGCGATGTTCGAGCACTTCAGGGGAACATCGCTCCCGGAACTGCTGGATAGATTTCAGCACCTGCGAGGGGAAAGTCTGGTGGAACTGGAACGGATGCATCTGACGCCGGAGATGCTCTCGAAGCCGGGCACACATCCGGATCTCGGAAGGGTGACCCTCGGCCAGCTTCTTTCCACCTGGGTGGTGCACGATCTCGGACACACGGCCCAGATAGCGCGCGTGATGGCGAAACAGTACCGTGATGCGGTGGGACCCTGGCAGGCATATCTCCCTATTTTGAATAAATAGGAAAAATAACTCCGGGCGAAAAATCACGGCCGATACTACTAAGGATGGGGAGATACGATCGCGCAGATCATATCTCCCCATTTTTATATAAACAGATAATTATCACAAAAGATAGTATTCACGGAATATGGATGGCATTTCGATATACCGGATAGTTTCCATCCCCCCTCCCCTTGATATTCACAGCCGGATGATCCCGGCGGCGTACGAACCACACGCCTGGTTCCAGGCGGATCGCGGAGAATCACGGCCGGCACCGGCACGCGCGATGCGGCAGCACGATGCCGCGATGACAACCGATCTATAGCAGGCGGCGGATGTGCCCGGGGGAACTGCGGCCGGACCCGCAACCAGCACGCACCGCCCCTGAAAGGGAGCGCACAGGGCGTCCCCTTCATTCCCTCCCTCACCGATGGGATCTTGCGCCATGGGCACCACATTGCGTACATTGGTGTGGTCCGTACCATTCGGCCGTGGCCGCACGGCAACTCGTGCGCACGGGGTGTTCAGCGGCTCCCGATTGAAGCTCTCCCGTAGAGGTCCGTATCTCCAGTTCTCGCGTTCCTGCCTTGTCCCGAAAACCTGCTGCCACTTCCGCGAACCGAACAATGCAATGGAATATCCCTCCCATCATGTTGATCTCTCCGGCACCATGAAACCGAGCAATCGCAAGCATATCCTCTATCTGGAACTGATCGTGTCGCTGGCAGTGCTGGCGATTGCCTTTGCGCTCAGCGTCCATTTCCATCTGTTCGCCTCGGTGATGGAGTGGCTGGGCAAATACGATCACTGGAACCTCAGCGAGATTCCCACGGTCCTGTTCGTTCTGGCGATCGTGCTGGGAGTGCTGATGGCCCGGCGGCTGCATGAGCTGCGGTGCGAGATCGCCGCACGGCAGGAGATGGAGACCTCGTTCCGGATGGCCCAGGAACAGCTCAGCCATGTTCTGCGCCAGAGTCCGGCGGTGATCTACTTCGTGGAGATCGAGAGAGAACACTTCAACGTCGTCTGGAAGACCGAGAACATCTCCATCCTGCTGGGCTACACTATCGAGGAGGCCAGCCGGCCGAACTGGTGGGAGGAGCGGATTCATCCGGCCGATGTGGACCGCATCGCAACCGAATCGCTACAGCTATTGAGGGATGGCGGAGGAGAGCTGGAGTATCGCTTCCTCCACAAGGATGGGAGCTACCGCTGGATCGCCGATACCTGGAATCTGATCCCCGACGACAACGGCACCTATACGAAGCTGATAGGATCATGGACCGATATCACCGCGCGCAAACAGGCCGAGGAGGAGCGGACCCGGTTCTTCGCCATGTCGCGGGAGGTGATGGGAGTGATGGGATTCGATGGGATCATCCGCCAGCTCAACCCCGCCTGGGAGAACGTCTCCGGCTATCAGATCGCCGAATGCATCGGCAGGCCGCTGATGGAGTTCATCCACCCGGACGATCACCAGAAGATACGCCAGACCTTCCGGCAGCATTTCGCCGGCACCGAGAGCAGCGGTATCGAGGGACGGATCATCTGCCGGGACGGCGCCGAAAAAACCATCCTCTGGAGCGGCATCCCCGATCCGGACCGGGGCATCATCTATGCGGCCGGACGCGATATCACCGAGCGGAAGCAGGCCGAAACCACCATGCGGGAGGCCAAGGAACTGGCCGAATCCGCCAGCAGGGCAAAGAGCGAGTTCGTGGCGAACATGAGCCATGAGATCCGCACCCCCATGAACGGCATCATCGGCATGACCGAACTGACGCTGGACACCGATGTCAACCCGGTGCAGCGCGAATATCTCTCCGCCGTGAAATCCTCCGCCGAGTCGCTGCTCGATATCATCAACGATATCCTCGACTTCTCCAAGATCGAGGCTGGGAAGATGGAACTGGACGAGCATGAATTCTCCCTCCCCGATCTTCTGGGCGATACCCTGAAAACACTCTCGGTCCGGGCCGACCAGAAGGGACTGGAACTGGTGATGAACATCGCGCCGCAGATACCGCAATGCCTGATCGGGGATTCGGCGCGGCTGCGCCAGGTGGTAGTGAACCTGATCTCCAACGCCATCAAATTCACCGAACGGGGGGAGGTGGTGCTGGCGATCGACATCGCCGGGCAGACCGCGGATCACCTGGAACTGCACTTCACGGTGGCCGATACCGGCATCGGTATGTCGCCGGAAACCCAGGCCATCGTCTTCAGCGCCTTTACGCAGGCCGATGGTTCGATCCGCCGCAAGTACGGCGGCACAGGGCTGGGACTGGCGATCTCATCGCAACTGGTGGCGATGATGAGTGGGCGCATCTGGGTGGAGAGCAATCCCGGCAGTGGCAGCCGGTTCCATTTCACCGCCCGATTCAGGCCGTCGCCGGTGCCGGTGCTACCGCCGCTGGGCTTGAACCAGCTCAGCCATCTGCCGGTGCTGGTGATCGACGATAACGGGACCAACCGCCGTATCCTGGAAGAGCAGCTCAGGAGCTGGGAGATGGACCCCGTGGTTGCCGATGGCGGCCCGTCGGCCCTGAGCATGCTGGACGGGGACGAGGAGAAGCCCTTTGCGCTGGTGCTGCTCGATGCCCATATGCCGGAGATCGACGGCTTTATGGTGGCGCAGCAGATAAAACGACATCCGCATATGGCCGATGCCACCATCATGATGCTCTCCTCCGGTGGCCTGCAGGACGAGGTGGCGCGCTGCCGGGAGCTGGGCATAGCGGCCTATCTCACCAAGCCGATAAAATCGGCGGACCTGCTGGCGGCCATGCTCAAGGTGCTGGGCAAACGGGCGATGGAACCCAAAGCGCCGGCAGCGGCTCCTCCGGCTCCCCGCGACCAACTCCCGCTGCGGATTCTTCTGGTGGAGGATAACGCCGTCAATCAGCTTATGGGGCAGCGCCTGCTGGAGAAATCGGGTCATACGGTGGCAATCGCCGGCAACGGACGCGAGGCACTGGAGATGCTGGATCGTGAACGGTTCGACGTGGTGCTGATGGATGTGCAGATGCCGGAGATGGACGGGTTCGAGGCCACGGCCATCATCCGCGAGCGGGAGAAGAGTTCCGGCGGGCATACCCCCATCATCGCGATGACCGCGCATGCCATGCAGGGGGATCGCGAACGATGCCTCCAGGCGGGGATGGATGACTATCTTTCCAAACCGCTCCGGCGCGAGGAGCTGTTCGAGGTACTGGCAGGGATGAGGAAAAGAGAATAATGGCAGCGGAATATTCCTCTCACTAAAAAATCAGGGCCGCGAGGAAAGTGCGAGAAAAAGAAATCATCCTCTGCTGCAACTCTTCCGATGATTTTTCAATTCCGATGATTCCCCTCCGTGAATACTCCGATCCGTGATGCATTTGAAATAATACTGCGTGATTATCTCGCCATCGCCGAACTGCGCGCTCATCCGGTGGCGCCGGTCTTTGCGGAGCTGGAACGCCTGATCGCCGCCACCACGCCTGTTCTGGCGCGCCCGATGCTCCGACTGCGCTGGTCGATGGGACGTTTCAACCGTCCGGCGCGCATACCGTGGCTGGCGATGCTGGACCGGCGCGAGACCCGCTCGGTGCGCTACGGCCTCTACTGCGATTATCTTTTCCGCGAGGATATGTCGGGCGTGTACCTGAGTTTCAGCCAGGGGGTGGTTGCGATGACCGACGCCTACGGAACCGATATGGCGCGGCGGATGCTGGAGGATGATTGCAGGAGAATACGGGGGTTGTATGCCGAACGGCTGCCGATGCTCCACTACGAAAAGATCGACCTGCGAGCCACCACATCGCTGGGAAAAAGCTACGAGGGATCATCGATCGCGCACATCTTCTATCCGGCCGGCGGGGTGCCTGATGACGCATCTCTTCTGAGGGATCTGGAACATATGCTGGCGCTCTACGATCTGTATCTGGCGGATAATTTCCCGAGGCTGGATGTCGGATAAGATATCGAGGCGAAAATTCGTTCCGGCATCACCACTCTCCTTCCTTTAGGGAATCGGCTGTATACAGTTGCAGAGAGTACCCAATGATGTACTGGCATTCCCTCCCACGGCACCTTATATTCCCCATAGTCCTTCTCCGTGACGATGCGGTTGGTCCTAATAATTTCTCATCTCAGCGGAGCAGAGACTTTGTACACATCCCAATTAATTCATCTGTGTCCTATTATGAAAAAAGCATTCAATCGTAGTATCGCCCTGGCAATCGCATTATTTGTCTGTGGCCTGACAGGCACTACCGGGCAGGCACGAGCCGACGTCGCCAATAATTGCTGCACGTTCAGGGTGGCGGTAGCTGCATTTCCGGCCGGCTGTTTCCCTATCGCCTTCAACATCGGGTGGGTCGGGTACACCCAGTCTATCAGCGTAGCATCATGGACTCCGGGAGGGCAGACCTTTACCATTCCCAACTCCAATTGCATTGTTCCTCCCGCATTGAGCTCGGTAACCGTTGCCGGTTTCACCTATAATCCCCCGAGCGGCGGCGGGTCATCCAGCACATTCCGGCTTCCCTGCGGCGAGTGCGTACGGCTGAACGTCGTCCCCGATCCCATGACTACCGGATGCCTGCTTATCCAGCTTCTCTCCGTTCCGGGCGGATGTTAACTAGCGCACGGGAACACGGAACTACAGCAGTTTCACTAGCGGCCGATCCTATATTCCCTGGCAGAAATCGGCGGCTATGAATTATCATCATTATAAAGCCCCCGCATCAGGCATGGTGCGGGGGCTTTTATGCATATCTGAACATCGGTTCCGGCTGCGGGCTGGGCGGATGGAAACCTGATCTCATCGAAATCAGGGGAGCACCGGCTCCTCGCACGGTACCCCATCAGCGGCAAGAGTGAGAAGCTTGGGATCGTCTATTATCGAGCACCCCCGCCCTCCGTAGCCGGTAACAACGCGTGCACGGAACTGGATATATTTTCCGGCGAATCCGGAGATATCCACCTTCACCTCATCATCGGCCACCATATCGTTCAACTGCTCGCGGCGCGTGACGCCGATCCGTTTCCAGTCGGCCCGCGATATCAGCGGTTTTCCGGTAGCCGCATCGATCACATCGATGGCCTGGAGGAACACCATCCGGTTGATCCCCTCCTTGGACTGCCTCCAGGTGGCCTGCGAGGTATCACGATCCAGCCAGGTACCGCATTCCGACTCGGTGGGATGGAATTCCGCAACCCGGTTGAAGATGATCGATCCGCTGGAATCGGAGACGGCGATAGGGCGGCTGGTCAGCACGAACTCCCCGAATTCGGAGGTGGTGAGCCTGGGGGCAAGTTCGATAGCCGATTCGCCGCCGCCGGCATGCAGAACGCGGCCCTCGCTCCAGCTATAGAACAAGGTCATTCCATACCGGGGATCATCCGCCCGATACCAGGAGGCGGATACTTTCGAGCAGGGATTTTTCGATGGGGCCTGTTGTGCGTGCGAGAAGGAAACGATAGCGGGAACGATGAGAACGGCAAACAGGAATCGATGGGGCGATGTCATAGATATTCTCCTTCCGTTTTTTTCCGGCTGTGGCCGATACCACCTGCTATACTGCTTGAGCGGGAAGAACTTACAGAAGCGGCACTGGGCGAACAAGGGAACCGATGATACCGCAGCCGGAACGAGCGGGGGCGGAACCAACGCCACGCAGGCCGGCTTAGAGCGGATTTCAATTGAGTTAAGCCCTTTCAGAACTGGAAGAATGGGCCGCTCCTACGGAGCTTCCGAAGACCATGTGGTGTCGTTTCTACAAATGGGTGCCCCCTACGGGGGCCACAATAGCTTAACCATCGTGAAATCCGCTCTATATCTCCGCAAGTATCGTCTCCAGTTTCTCCTGCGGTTTCAGTCCCAGGCGTTTTCTCAGCCGCTTTCGCTGGGCCTTGAGACCTTCGGCCTCAAGGCCCATCAGCGTGGCTATTTCTCTGGGGCTCATACCGGCACGGAGCAGAGCGCAGAGCCGTTCCTGTTTCGGCGTCAGATTCGGGAAGCGCTGCCGGAGCTTGCGATAGAACTCATCATCCACACCGTTCAGGTAGCGCAACGGGGATTCCGGCGCGCGGGCATGCGCGCGCAGCTCTGCCAGGGTCTCGCGGATCAGGCTCAGGGCGGCCTTGTCGGGATCGGTCCCCCGTCGTTGCAGCCCGCCCCGCAATCGCTCCTCCACCGATGCGATCATCCGTTTTCTCTCCCCCAGCTCCACCACAGCCTCGGCAAGCTCGCGCTCTATCCTGCGGCGGCGTTCCCGCTCCTGGTCCATCTCGCGCTCCAGCAGATCGGTCTCGGCGATGATACGGGCATTGCGCAAGGACTGTTCGGCGGCGCGCTTCAGCATCTCCCGTTCTATCACCATCGCCTCCCGCTCCCAATCGAGCGCGGCACGAAAGTCATCCTGGTTCTCGGCCACCTTCGCCCGTAGCCGCATCAACTCCATGGTTTCCCGTGGGTTCAGCGCCGGCGCCTGCGCTATCTTCTCCAGCAAGGTCACCGCCGCGGCGTGCTCGGCAAGCCGCAGAAGAACGGCGGCCAGACGAAGCTCCAGCACGGGAGCACGCTGGGGGAAATAGCGATGGGCAGCATCAACCGAGCGCACGTAATGCTCCCTGGCCTCCTCGTATCGCTCCTGGCGCTCCTCGATCTCGCCCAGTGTCTTATGAGCCATCACCTCCGCATCGGCAAAGGGGCGGCCGCCGATCGCTGCAAGCATGCTCCGGCAGAGAGCGGCAGCCTCATCGAACCGCTCGATCAGCACATACAGCTGCGCGCGTTTGGCGGCAACCTGAATCCGTAGCGGGAATATCCTCCCGGCCACGCATTCATCGGCCCGGTCCAGCATATCGGCCGACTGTTGCAGCTCACCGAGCTGCATATGCGCCTCGGCAAGCCGGAAGTAGCCCCACCCTTGCATTACATGAGAGCCCACGACGGCCCCAAGCTGCACCACTTCGTGCTGGCATTCGATGCTCTGGCGCACGTGATCGAGCCGGAGGTAGATGGAACCGAGATGGGTGAGAACGGCTGCCCTGTTGGCCGGATACGCCTCGCCATCGGTCCACCGGAGCGCCTCGTGCAGTGTGCGGAGCCCCTCGGCCTCCTGCATGCGATAGAGCAGGATACGGGCCTTGTTCATCAGCAACCCGGAGTAATACCGGCGGCTCTCCCCTTTCAGTTCTTTTCGCAGGATGAGCAGGGATTCCTGATTGACGGCATCGGCCTCATCGAGCCGGTAGCGAACCACCAGAAGCGCGCAGAGAGCATCGAGCGCCTGGATGATCTGCTCGGAATCCTGTGCGAGCCTGGCCTCATCCACCGCGGCACGGGTAGCGTGCTCCTCGCCGGTATAATCCATCAGGCCATGACAGGCCCCGGCAACCAGGTGCCAGAGAGGAACGGCCTGGCGGCTATCGCCGGCGGTACGGCACCAGGCCAGCCCTTCCTCACCATGGGCCCGTGCGTTATCGGATCTCCCGGACCCTATCTCGGCACTACAGAGAGCGGCCAGCAGCGCGGCCACATTGGTGATATACTCCCGCTCCCGTTTCGGGAGCTTCAGCGGCGGCTCGTTCTTTCCATGCAATGGCTCCAGCCCCGCATCATGAAGCCGCCGGCGCGCCGTATCGATCAGGGGGACCAGCAGACGGCCGATCTCCTC